>JAKFWB010000009.1 GCA_021732945.1 Porphyrobacter sp. | reverse complement strand
CCGAGCCAGGGGCGAAATCGGCCTGGGTCACGGCCGAGGCATTGTCATCGCCGCGCTGGAACACTGTAGCGGTGAAGCGGGTCGATGCGGGCTGGGTGAAGGTCTGGCTGATGGTCGAAGCATTCGCGCCATCCTGATCGACATTCGATTCCTGGATCACCGAATTGGTGCCGCTGGCGCTCTGCGTGATCAGCGAGGTCGCCCCATTGGCCTGCACCACATTGGCGACGAGCGAGCCGGTCAGACCCGGGCCATTGGCCGACTGGATCACATCGGAGATGTTGCTATCGGCGGTCTGGCTGACGATGGCGACCAGATCAGAACTGCCAGCGACATTGGTCTGGCCGATATCCGAGCTGTTATTGTCGCCCTGCTGGTTGACGAAAGCTTCGGGATCCTGCGCGACCGAACCAGTCGAACCTGCGGACGAGGCATCGTTCTGGTTGATGATCGAACCGTTGCCGGTGCCGTTCTGGACCACATCAGCAAACCCGCCAAGCGAGGCCTGGGTGGTGGTTGCGGTGTTTTCCGCACCGGTCTGATCGATGTCCGAAATCCCGCCGGTGCCGCTTTGCAGCACGGTGGCTTCGTTGTCGGTGCCATCCTGATCGACATCAGACGTGTTCGAGCCCGTCTGGGTCACCATGGCGCCATTGCCATTACCGGTTTGATCAAGGGTCGATACGCTCTGGGCGCTCAGCGGGGCGGCGATGGCAAGAGCCAGCAATGACACGCCTGTTGCTATGACTTTCTTCATGTTCTTTTCCTTTTCTAAACTTTGGGTCAGCCCCGCCCGCCAGGCGCGCGATGCTGCTGGCCGACCGGGAGGAAGCGGTTGGCTTCCCCCGGGGGCGCGGTTCTTAGGGTTGGTTCTGGACGACGGTCACGGCGTTCCCCACACCGGCCTGCGAAACACCCGACATGTCGGCGATGCCGCCCTGGGTGACCGTTGCGGTGTTGCTGGTGCCAAGCTGGGTGATGGTCGATTCGTTCATCAGGCCATCCTGAGTGAGGGTGGCGGTGTTGAAATCGCCATCCTGCGACAGGCTCGATTCCCCATCATCGCCCGACTGGGTGATGTTGGCGAGGTTGCCATCGCTGGCTGCGCCAGTGAGCACGTTGAAGTTGCCGTTGGTGCCCTGACGGATCGACGAGTTGTTGCCGTTGCCGCTCTGGGTCAGGTTGGCGTCCTGATTTTCGCCAACCTGGATGATCCCGGCCGCGCCGTCGAACGCGCCCGAGGTGTTGCCGTTGCCGATCTGCTCGACCACGGTCACCTGATTGCGGCCGTACTGCGCCACGTTGGAATCGTTCGCCTCGCCGGTCTGGGTCACCGTCGCGCTCTGGTTTTCGTTGAGCACTGGCAGATTGACAATGCCCACGCGGATCAGAGCCGAGTTTTGATCGACTTCCGAAAGGTTTAGGTTGCCGGTCTGGTTGACGGTCACATCCGAAGCATTGGCGATGCCGCGAACATCGGAGACGTTGTCGTCACCGGTCTGCGTCACATCAACTGTTGCGTTGGCAGCGAGCTGAGCGATCACCGACTGGTTAGCTACACCATCTTGCAACACGGTGGCCGAGGTCAGCCCCGCTGTCTGGCCGACAGTGCTCTGGTTGGCGGAGCCGAACTGGGTCACATCGACGGTTGAGCCGAGACCCGTGCCGGTGACCAGCGAGAAGTTGGCTGTGCCGTCCTGCAACACGTCAACTTCCGAACCGGCCCCATTTTGGGTAACCAATGAGGTGTTGTTACTGCCGAGCTGAGTGACGGCGAGATCCGAACCGACCCCGGTTTCGGTGGCCGTCGAGGTGTTGCGCGTGCCATTCTGAACGATGTCGGCAACGGCAAGCGAGCCAGCCTGGGTGATGGTTGAGCGGTTGTCATCGCCGGTCTGATCGACAATGGTCTCCGAGAACGAGCCCGACTGGGTCACTTCCGCCAGGTTTCGTTCACCGTCCTGGGTCACATCGGTCAGCGAATTCACACCGGTCTGGCCAACGACTGCCGAGTTGTTGCTGCCGGTCTGATCAACCAATGTGTCGGAGCCTGCACCGCTCTGATCGACTTCGGCATTATTGCTTTCGCCGTTCTGGACAATATCGGTGAATGCGGCAGTGCCAGTCTGGCTCACGAACGCGTTGTTGGACTGGCCGTCCTGCGTGACATTGGTGATCGCATCCGTGCCGCTCTGGCTAATGGTGGAGACGTTACCGAAGGCGTCGGGATCATCATTGTTCTGATCGACGAACACGGTCGCGCCGTCGCCGGTCTGATCAACGGTGCTGGCGTTGAGGGTGCCGGCCTGAACCACGGTGGTGAAGGCACCTTCGGCATCCTGCGTGACGTTGGAAGTGTTATCGGTGTCATCCTGCGTCACCACGACATCACTGTCGGTGCCCGACTGCGTCACAATGCTGCTGTTCCCCGAACCGTTTTGATCGACCGTCGCGCGGTTGTCGCTCGCGGCGGCGGTTTGCAGGATGATCGAGCTGTTGGCGTCGCCCGCGGCGCTCGTTTGCGTGACAGTGGCGGTGTTGTCGCTGCCGTCCTGATCGATTTCGCTGGTGTTGGTGCCAGCGCCGGTCTGGTTAACATCAGCGGTTTCGCCGGTGCCAGTCTGGTCGACATCGGAAGTGTTTGGCACAGCCTGCGCAAAGGCCGCGCCTGCCAATGATAGTGCCATCAGGGAAACACTGGTTTTGATAAGCTTCTTCATTGCTACGATCCTTCTCAATTCACGGTGATGTGCGACAATTCCCGGCCCTGCGGACATGCGTGTGTCGCGGGTGCCTGAATGGGGTGGACTAAGCGCGCGCCGGGGCGGATCATGACAGCATGCGCCCTCACCGCTGCAAGCAGCAGCGCCGGGTAGGGCAGGTTGTCGGCAGTATTCCGCTTGGCATTCATGGTTGCATCCGCCTTGACGATAGGCGATACCAAGCATTGGCCACGGCGCGATGAGACGCTGGGCTTAACAGGTTATCGCATACCATTTCCTAGCGCGCATCGGAGTTGCAGCTCCTTTGCGTGCTTATTTTTTGTGCGGCCCAGGTGGCGCTTTTTCGCGCTCTCGGCTCTATTTCCTCAGGCGGTTAAAGCCTCAGGAAACTGGTGTTATCTCACGATCCGTCGCGAGATTTTTCATCCTTGTCCTTGTCGACAACAGTCAGCGCCGACAGTGATCCGGCGCGCTTGACAGCCTTCTGGATATCGCTGGCATCATAAACGCCATCACGCTCGGCGCGGT
This sequence comes from Porphyrobacter sp., assembly GCA_021732945.1. Classification (GTDB taxonomy): domain Bacteria; phylum Pseudomonadota; class Alphaproteobacteria; order Sphingomonadales; family Sphingomonadaceae; genus Erythrobacter. The sequence continues at coordinate 1,837 of JAKFWB010000009.1, read as the reverse complement.
AAGCAGCCAACAGCGGCTGTGCGGCCGCCATGTCCTCAAACCGCCACAGATCAAGCTCGACGCCTTCGAGCACGAGGCCATAAACGGCCTTTTCGATTGCCTGTTGCAGGGCGACCTGATCCGGCTCGTTCGAGGTAATCCCGGCTTCGGCCTCCAGCAATTCGCGGAAGGCGACGAACTTGAACGCGCTTGCGCCGATGGCCTGACTGGCGATGGTCTTGGACGATGTAACGTTGGCGAGGACTTCGCCGGTGCGCACCGATACCGCGCGCAGATACACCGTGACCGTGTCCTGCCGGTATTCCGTCCGCGCACCAATGCCGAGGAACGCTGCCCCCGCGCCGCCGGTGACGGTGTTGGTATCATAACCAACAATCCCACCTTCCAGCAGCACGCCTGCAAACAGCAGCGCGGGCAGGGCGTTGGGATCGATTTCCTGTTCGCCCAGATAACGCTTGCGCATTTCGCCGATGATCTGGCGTTCGCGCAGCAAGTTATCCAGCCGCTCCCGTTCAACCACAGTGAACCAGCCGCGCTTGCCTGCATCTTGCAGCGACTTCACCAGCATCGAACTGGCGCCCTGCGTGACGGCGCGCGACAGCGTCTGCCCGGTTTCGCTTTGCTTGAATTGGCCGGTCTGGTCGGTGAAGCCGTAGACCGCAATCGCCACCGGCCGCTGCGGTGCGGGCAGCTCGTTGAGCAGGTTTTGGGTCTGTGTCTTCTTCGGAAAATAAGCGAGGCTGGTGGTGGTCGCGAACGAGTTACGGCCATCCTGCGGCAGGCTCATGCAGCCGCTGAGGCTGACCATGGCAAGCGTCAGAGCACTGAAAAGAAGGTTTCTTGTCATCGATCTCGCTCAGTTCACGTCGATGAACAGCGGGACCACGATGCGGGTTTCTTCGCCGGTGGTATCGTTGCGGATGATGAGCGTGACTTCATCAAGCGAGCGGAAGAATTCGATGGTCTGGCCGCCAAAGCTGATGGTGCCCTGCTCCTGCGGGTTATCGCCAAAGATCGCATCGACGATTTGCGACGACAGGGCTGACAGCAGCCGCGATTGCAGTTGGCGAGCAAAGATATCGGCCTGCGAATTGGAGCTCGCCGCGTTGGGATCGCGCGTGTTGTTATTGGCGTTGGCAACGCCCAGCACGTGGTTTGAATTGAACGGATTGCCACCAAAGGTTGGGCTGATCGGGCGATGCACGATGTCTTGGGCCAACCCCGGCGTTGCGCATAGCGCAGCACACGCCAAAAAGGCTGCTTTTACCAACTGCATTGAACCCCCCCAATTTACCAAGGAACACAATTTGAGGAAGTCTCCCCAAACGACGTTCAGAGCCTAAGCGACTCAGCGACCCGGTGAATCCATACTAGGGGTTATTAACGGGGTGTAAAGTATGTTGTGTGTGATATGCTTACGTCCGCACCGTTTCTGCACTGTTTCCTGACCCGCTATTGACTGTGTCTTTTTCAGCAAGCCACAGGCGGTCCGTCTGGCGATAGGCAGGCAGGTTTGGAGCATCCCGTTAGTCGCACCTGTCTATCGCGAGCGAACTAGGGCGGTGCCATCGCTGGCACCGCCCGGCCGATTGTCAAAGCCTGCGGCTGGTGCCGCGCAGGACGGGCGATTGGGTTGGGCTATTGCCCCTTGTCCATTATCTCGCCTTTGATACCGGCCATATCGTTGCCGATAGTTTTGGCAACATCTGCGCGCACCTTGTCGTTGTGCTCGTCGACGGTCATCACGTCCTTGCCGTCCTTGTCGAGCAGCATGGCGGGCTTACCCGACCCGGTTGGTGACAGTCGCACGATTAAGGGGCGGGGCGAAAGAGTGTTA
>JAKFWB010000531.1 GCA_021732945.1 Porphyrobacter sp. | reverse complement strand
CAATCCATCCTACAAAGAGCACGACGCGAACATTTGAGGCTCGTGTTGCAAAGCTATATGTCTCTGATGAAATGGCTAAAGCCCATCACACTGGCTCTGGTTTTTTTCGCATCGGCAGCATATTTCATACGGGTGTCATCGCTAGGCCTATCAGCAGCCCTGCCAGAGCCGCACGAAGGTATGATTTTATTCCTCTTTTGCGTCCTCCTCACTCTGGAGAAGATGATTGGGCGGCCAGTCTTGCGTGGAAATGCCTGGAATTGGCGGGACGGATGGCGACTGGAGCTAAGTCCGGCGTTTAAGAGGATGTACCGCGCGAGCCATACCTCAATACAGAACCGTCGAAGAGCAAGGATGCATTGAGCGTTTCCGGCGAAGTGGCTGTGACGGCACCGGACTATCAGCGCGAAATTTCAGCTAGATCAGGTCACCCGAATAGATCGGCCACATGTGGCCCATAAGGTTGACTTATTGATCTAGAAGGCCATATATGGCCAATGCTTCTCACCCTCAATGACCAGATGTCGGACCTCGGAAAGCGGATCAAGGCGCGCCGTCTGGCGCTCGATCTTACCCAGCAAGTGGCAGCAGCCAAGGCAGGCGTAGCTCACCGAACGTGGCGGCGGATGGAAGCCGAAGGTCGAGCTTCCATCGAAGACCTCGTTCGCGCTGCCATCGCGCTTCGCTGCGATGAGGGCATTGTCGCGCTGTTCCCAGATATGGCCGCCTCGAACATGGATGAACTGCTCGCGCAGCAACGCAAGGCAACAAGGCCGCTGCCGCAGCGCGCCAGGGGTACAAGGCCATGAAGCTGGCGCCAGGAACGCCCTTGGCGGTTAGACTGCTTACCGATGAGAGTGCACCAGCACGCTCGGTCGGCAGGCTCGCGATGGCCTCCCGACTGGCGCAGCTCGAATGGTCGGCAGACGTCATTGCAAAGGGCCTCGCAATCTCTCCCCTGCGCTACCCCGCCGAGCCCGGCTTGCACCCTGCGCGCAGTCGTACATTCGATGGACTCCACGGTTTCTTGTCGGACTGCCTGCCCGATGCCTGGGGAATGCTATTGTTGAAACGTCGGGTCCAGCAGTTAGGTCACCGTTTCGAAGATCTCGATGCGGTCGACCGGCTCGCCCTTGTTGGGACGAAAGGCCGCGGTGCTCTGGTCTTTCAGCCTGAAACTCTCACGCTCGATGCCTCCGGCGGTATCGATCTTGACCTTCTGGCCGATGAAGCCCGCCATGTGCTGCTGGGCGAGGAGTCCGAATTGGATGACCTGCTAGCGCGCCTCGGCGGCGGTTCTGGCGGCGCGCGGCCAAAAGTCCACGTGGCGATCGAGGCAGACGGCAGGCTGTTCACCGGGGACGAGCTGGCTGTCGCGGGAACCGGAAACGCCAGTGAGGAATGGATCGTCAAATTTGCAGCAACCAATGACCCCGCCGATATCGGGCCAATGGAAGAGGCTTACGCCAGGATGGCCCGCGCCGCGCATATCGACATGGCTGAAACGAAGTTGATTTCGTCGGCGACCGGACCTGGCCATTTCGCTACCAAGCGCTTCGATCGCCCCTCACCGGGCAAGCGGCTACACATGGTCAGCCTCGGTGGAGCGCTAGAAGCATCACCGCATATGCCGAGCGTAGACTACGATGGATTCCTGAAGGCGACATTGGCGATCACCCACAGCATGGCAGATGTGGAACAGGCCTTTCGCCGGATGGTCTTCAACGTGCTCGCGCGAAACCGCGACGATCATGTCCGCCAGCATGCATACCTCATGGACGAGCGAGGTAATTGGCGGCTTGCGCCTGCCTTCGACCTCACTTTCTCAAACGGCCCCGGCGGCGAGCATTACATGGCCGTTCTGGGCGAAGGCCGCGCCATCACGCGCGACCAGGTCATGAGGTTAGCAAAAATCCACGGAATTCCAGCAAAGCGTGCCGGCGCCGCCATTGACGATGTTCGTGCCGCACTCGCCGATTGGCCGTCGCATGCTTGCGACACCGGAGTAGGGGGGTCCATCGCTACTGTGTCGGAAGGCTTGGATGCAGTGGCTCAGCAGTTTGGCTGACCGATCAGATTTCGACCACCAGCTTGGGTTTGAATTCATCATTCTCGATGATCCCGCTCCGCGCCTGCGGACCATAAACGCCGCGTCGTGGGACAAAGCCGCCAATCGCCGCCGTGCTTGGGAATGACCGGCTTAGCTGAAACCCGCCATTCGGCAAGCGACCCCACAACGGTCAATTGAGGTCTTGGCCAACCGGATGGGACACGCGGCACAAATCCCCATTGCCTGATAGGAATGTCTATATATCTTTAGATATAGATTAGACCGCCAATCAGGGGAACTTCTTGCGCATCATTCCTGGAACGGGCCTACTCAGCGGCGCCGTACTTATGCTGTCGGCACCGGCCATGGCCGACGAGTCCTCAGCGGAGAGCGAGGCCAGCGAAACCATCATTGTAACCGCGCGCCAGCGCCCGGAGGATGCTCAGGATGTGCCCGCCGCGCTTTCGGTGGTGGGGGACAGATGGCTGGAGCAGTCCTACACGCTCAACACTCGCGACCTGACAACGTTGGTGCCCGCGCTCAACTATTCCTCTGCCAATCCGCGCAACACCGCCTTCACCATCCGCGGGCTCGGATCGAGCGTGGTGGCGGTGAGCCAAGCGAATGACGGATTGGAGCCGGGCGTCGGCTATTATGTCGATGGCGTCTATCACGCGCGGCCCGCGACCGCCGCCTTCGACTTTTCCGATATCGAGCGGATCGAGGTGCTGCGCGGCCCGCAGGGCACGCTGTTCGGCAAGAACACCACGGCGGGCGCGATCAACATTATCTCCGCCGCGCCGAGCTTCACGCCCGGGGTTAATGCCGAGCTGAGTGTGGGCGAGCGCCAGTTCGTGCAGACGCGGGTCTCGGCGACGGGGCCGCTTGCCGGGCACAAGCTCGCCTACCGGCTGTCCGGCACGTTGACGCGGCGCGACGGCCTGCTACGCAACATCGTCAACGGGCGGGACCAGAACACGCTGGGAACGCAGGCGGTGCGGGGGCAGGTGCTCTGGCAGCCCTCGGCGGATTTCAAGTTCCGGCTGATCGCGGACTTCGCCAACTTTGACAGCGAATGCTGCACGCAGGTCTATCTGCGCGTCGGCACCAGCCTGCGCGCGGCCGCGCGGCAGTTTCCGGCGCTGGCGGCAGCGGCGGGGTATACGCCGGCGAGCACCAATCCCTATGACCGGCTGACGGACATTGATGCGCCCCTCGCCGTGAAGACCAGCGAGGGCGGCATCGCGGGCACAGCGGACTGGAACATCGGCGCGGCGACCGTGACGTCAATCAGTGCGTGGCGGTTCTGGAACTGGGACGCGGCGAATGACCGCGATTTTACAAGCCTGCCGATCCAGCTCATCCAGCGCATCCCCTCGCGGCAAGACCAGTTGAGCCAAGAGCTGCGGATTGCCTCAAACGGTGATCGAGATTTCACCTATGTCTCGGGTCTTTACTTCTTCCGGCAGGTGCTGACCGGGCATCCCACCAGCGTCTTCGGGCCCTACGGCGCGCCGTGGCTGATCGGCGCGACAACGGGCGCGAATGCCACACCAGTGCCCGCGAACTTGCTCGATGGTTACGGACAGACGGGCGACACGCGCTTTGCGGTCAATAGCTATGCAGCCTTTGGCGAGGCGAATTGGCGGATCCTGCCGCGCCTGACGCTGACTGGGGGCTTGCGCTACACCTACGAGGTCAAGGAAGGTGACTTCAGCACGCAGGTTTTCGGCGGGCCGACCACCACGAGCACCGCGCTGAACAATGCCAGACTTGGCGTGCTGCGGCCGCAGACCTACTCTGCGCGCGATAGCGAGGGCAGCCTTTCGGGCCGCGCCAACATTGCATGGCAGCCTGTGGAGGACGTTCTGCTCTACGCCAGCGTTGCGCGGGGGTTCAAATCGGGCGGGATCAACATGTCTGGCCTGCCGCTCGATGCGAACAACCAACCGGCGCTGTCGACTGCGGTGGTGGAACCGGAACGCAACACGACGTGGGAGGCCGGGATCAAGTCGACCCTGTGGGACAATCGCCTGACGCTCAACCTCGCTGCCTATCACACCACGGTCAGCGATTTTCAGGCGACGGTGGTGGATTCGAGCCAGACCGTGGCCCTGCGGGGATATCTTTCGAACATCCCCGAGGTGCGCGTGCAAGGGATCGAGGCCGATGCTGCACTTCGCATCGGCCGCCTGACGCTGATCGGTGCACTGGCATATAGCGATGGCACTTACACCGATTATCCCGCAGGCCCCTGTCCGCTCGAGGTGCAGACCGCCGCGACGGCGGCATGTGACCTCAGCGGTCATCGATTTGCGGGCTTGCCACGCTGGTCCGAGACGCTGAGTGCCGATTATACCGTGCCGGTGGCGGACGGCGCGCTGTTCTTCCATGCCGACAGCAATTGGCGCAGCGGCTATTTCGGCGATCCGAGCCTTTCGCGGTTCACCTTCATCGACGGATACAACCTCACCAACGCCAGCCTCGGCTACCGGCGGGAGAATGCCGACGGGGAAGGCTGGGAGATTGCGGTCTTCGCGCGCAATCTGTTCGATGCCGATTACATCCAGAATGTGACCATTCAGGCGGGCAATTCGGGGCTGATCCTCGGCACGCCCAGCGATCCGCGCACCGCCGGGGTGACCTTCAGGCTGCGCCGCTAGGATCGTCGGCCGTTGGCCCTTCGCTGCGCTTGGGTGGGCGCGGTGCATGGAGCAATTGGCCGGTGATCGCCGCAAGCCCGGCGCTGCCGATCTGCTCCGCATCGCTCTGCGCTTTGCGATAATGGCCAAGAATGCGCTCACCCAGCGGCGTGAGGTGTGCGCCTGCCTTCTGGTTTCCCGGCGTGGTCGCCACCAGCGGCCCCTGCCAGCACCGGTTCATCGCATCGACCAGCAGCCAGGTGCGGCGGTAACTCATCCCCATCGCCCGCCCCGCAGCCGAAATCGAACAGTGCGCGGCGATCGCGTCAAGCAGGTCGGCCTTGCCCGGCCCCATCGCGATCTCGTCGCCGCACATGATCTGGATCTTGAGCTTGAAGGGAGATGGGCGCGTCATGGCGGAAATGTAGCCGCGCGCCGCTCACGGTCTAGCGTTAAATG
>JAKFWB010000338.1 GCA_021732945.1 Porphyrobacter sp. | reverse complement strand
GCCCGTACACCTCAAGCTGATCGCCGCGCGATTGGGTGCCCCGCAGCGAATTCACGAAATCGGCGGCTGCAAGATCGAGCAGCGAGGACACATTAGCGCCGGTATAGGCAACCGGCGGCAAGTGCGGGCCGCCAATCTCGCCGCGCCAGAAACCGTAAATGACCTTGGGGTCCTTCCAGTGCCGGAACACGATGTTCTCGCGGATATCGCGCAGCGAAACCGGGATACCGCGCAAGGTCATGAACTTGGCGTCGTCCAGTTTCGCACCGTCCAGCGTGATCTCGCCCGGCTGTCGCACTGGCCATTCCTTGGAAATCTGCTCCATCAACGCGACATTGTGGAGGTTGAGCCAGAAGGCGAGCTGTTCGTTGCGTGGTAGAGCGGCGATGTCGAGCGTTTCGGTGACCTGTTCCAGATCCTTACGGTATTCGGCGAAACTGCTGATCACCGCGTCGTCAAAAAACCGGAACAGCACCATCGAGCCTTCAAGCCGATAGCGTGACTGCGGCCCGTGCTTGAGCCGGGTGCCGGCGGGCGGTTCGGTGCGCGGCGCGCCTTGCCGGGTCGAAGGGCCCATCGGCAGGACCAGATTCTTGAGCGCCAGATCCCAGATTTCATAATCGATCCGGTGGCGGATGGGGTCGTTGGTCGGGGTAAATGCAGCCAACCGCTCATCCCCTTGGGCCGATCCAGTTTCCGGGGTGACGGTGGGGGCGAAATTTGTGTCTTGGGACGCGGGTTGCATCGCCATCCCGGGCGTGGCCCATGTGGTGAGCGGGGCAACAAGCGCGCTGGCTAGCAGAATGGCAATGAGTTGATTTCGCATCTCTCCCTCCACTGCGATTGAACCCTGAAGCTCCTTCAAAAGGTATGGCATGTCAATCAGATAAATCGCAATGCTGCACGCGATAAGACAATGCCGGGGGGCGTGGTTACTTCACCTCGCTCTTCGGCGGCTCGGCCTTTTCACCAGCCTGCGACGTGGGGCTAACAGTCACTGTGCCGGTGCGGCCTTTGCGGATGATTTCCTGGAACTTGGTCTCGCGCTCGCGCAGCAGCGCGGCCATGCTTTGCGGGATGCGGAAGCTGGTTGAGACGCCATTGGACGTGATGTTCTGATAGGTCGGCTCGCGCACGCCGCCTTCCAGATCGGCAATATCATATTCGCGGACCACCGGCTCAACCCCGCTGGTCTTGGCCAGCAGCGCCGCGGTCGCCTCGTCAGCATGAAGGGCGATGTGCGCGCGCAGATCGCGTTCAAAGTCAGCGAAGAAGAAGGGGGCGGATTCCTTATACAGCTCGGACACTTGCAGCCTGCCACCCAGCTCATGGGTGCCGCGCAGGGAATTCACAAAATCCGCTGCGCCGCGAATCAAAAGCCGTTCGACGTTATCGGCATTGAAGGCTTCGCGCTGCAAGGATGGCCCGCCAATCTCGCCGCGCCAGAAGCCATAGATCACCTTCGGATCCTTCCAATGGCGATAGACGATCTTCTCGCGGATATCGCGGGGGCTGAGCTTGACCCCTTCGACCGTGATGAAACGCGCCTCATCCAGCGCCACCCCATCGATCTTGATCTCGCGCGGTTGGCGGATCGGCCAGGCATTGGCGATCTGTTCAACCAGGGCGACGTTGTGGAGGTTAATCCAGAAGGCCAGTTGTTCATTGCGGGAAAGCGACTGGATATCAACGATATCAGCCGTGTTTTCGAGATCCTTGCGGTATTCGGTAAAGCTTGCGATCACATCGGCATCGAGGAAGCTGAACATCACCCGCGTGCCTTCAAGCCGATAGCGCGAGACATGGCCATATTGCCGCCGGCTGCCGAAACTCGGATCGGGGCGCGGTGCGCTTTCGCGCAGTGACGGGCCCATGGAAATGACGATGTTCTTCATCGCCTCATCCCAGATCGAATAGTCGATCTTGTCGTTATTGGGCGTGTTCGAGGGAGCAAAGGTCGCAAGCTGCGCTTCGCCGAGCGGGCCATTGGCGTGGGCCGGAGCAGCCAGAGCCAGGATCGTCGCGGCGAGCAGGGCAGGGCGGGCAAGAACGCGGGGCATAAACGGCATGGCGACAATGTTTCCCGTGAAACATGACCCGAAACCGGGCCAAGGAGAGGTCAAGATCAATCAAGAGGCAAGCAAGACGGGGCAAACCCCGATACCTTCGCCGGGATTTCAATAGCATGAACCCAGCCAACGCTGTTGCCCGCAATCGGTTTCCGTCAGCACTTTGTCGAGCCGCCAAGCCATTTGTCGGTTGGCATCATGCAAAAGGGGCAGGCCCTGCTAGGCCCGCCCCTTTGGTGTCTGTTGTGGGCCTGACGCATAGCGCGCCGGGCTTATTTGGGTGCGAGCACCATCAGCATCTGGCGGCCTTCCAGCCGCGGGAAAGCTTCGACCTTGGCGACTTCGGCGACATCGTCCTGCACCTTCTTCAGCAGATCCATGCCGAGATGCTGGTGCGCCATTTCGCGGCCACGGAAACGCAGGGTGATCTTCACCTTGTCGCCATGTTCGATGAACTTGGTCACGTTGCGCATCTTCACGTCATAATCATGGGTGTCGATGTTCGGACGCATCTTCACTTCCTTGATATCCTGCGTCTTCTGCGTCTTGCGCGCCAGATTGGCCTTTTTCTGGGCCTAATAGCGAAATTTGCCGACATCGAGATATTTGCACACCGGCGGGTCCGCGTTGGGGGACACTTCGACGAGGTTCAGGCCCTTTTCATTGGCCTGCTCAATCGCTTCGCGGGTGAACATCACCCCAAGGTTTTCGCCTTCGTCATCAATGACGCGGACCTTGGGGACGTTGATCATGGTGTCAAAACGAGGGCCGCTTTTGATTGGCGGGGCCATCGAGCGCCGGGGTGGACGTGATATGGGGTGTTCTCCTGTTGTGGCTTACGTGTTGCTGGCTCCTTAGTGCGAAACTCGGGCGAGCGCTAGGTGGAGTCTTGCAGGTGGTTACAACTGCACGCCCCATGAGACTTTGGGCCAATCGATCAGACCGAAGCCTGCTGCCCGCGGCATCACATAATGTGCAATACAGACGAACAGGGTGAGGCCTGCTGTGAAGAATACGAAGGCAAAGCCACCGAACAGGGCGAACTCCAGCGTCATGGGCTTGCCCTCGCTGGTCAGTGCGAAACTGACGAAGGCCGCGCTCATCAAGCTGGCGAGCACCAGCGCGGAAGGCCAGACCGCTGCAAACGGGTATTTGTCGCCGAATAACTGGCCGACAACCGAAGCGGCGAGGAGATACATCCAGGCAAACATGAAACAGCCCAGCAGCAGGCCGGGCAGCGTCGAATGGAACACCGATTCCCGGCCGCTGCCGTCGACAAATGCTCTGACGTTCAGGCCGATGAGACCCAGCAAAACCAACCCATGCCAGATCGTGACCGTTCCGATCGCATAGCGGAGGGGCGCAAACTCCATCACGCGGCTGCCCGCCACAGCGGAAACCGCGCCATCTGGCCGCGCGCAGGTATAAGTGCTTCGATTTGCCCGGCCGGTTGCAGCGCGGCGACAATCTCCGGCGCGCCTGCGTCCATCCCGCCAGTGAGCGCGCCGAATGCAGGCAGGATCATCCGCTCGCCCCCCGCTTCCCCGCGCCCAAGTACAGCGCAAGGCCGGGCGATGTGGCGGTTGCGCACCGTCATCCGCATTTTGGGGTGGTAGTGGCCCGAAAGCTCGGGCCGGGTCTCTCCGGTGCGGGCTTCGTGGCGCAGGGTGATCCCGCCGATTTCCAACTCGGGCAGGATTGTGCCTCCGAAACCTCTCGGCAGGGCCTCGTCGTGATTGCCGGTGATCCACACCCAGTCGAGCGCGCGGGTCAGCGCCTCCAGCATCCCAGTGCAATGCGCATCGAGCCGCAGCGCGCCCGCGTCATCATGGAAATTGTCGCCCAGCGTGATCACCCGGCGCGCGCCGGTCTGCTTCACTGCGTCCGCCAACCGCTCGAGCGTGTCGCGGCTGTCGTAAGGCGGGAGCATCTGGCCCCTCACCGCAAACCAGCTCGCCTTTTCCAGGTGTAGGTCCGCCACCAGCAGCGCGCGCTCGGCCGGCCAATAGAGCGCGCGGCCTGCGCCCAGCAGCAGCTCGTGTCCGGCGAAGGGGAAGGGGGCGAACATAGCGGGAACCATGCCCTGCAACTGCCGGGCGCAGCGCAGTTTGGCAAGCGTTTTGCACCCACAGACGCAGTTGACTTGATCAATGTCAAAGCGGATGGACAGTGCGCTTGGCACCGCGAAGGACGGTCAAGACGGGACGGGGTAATTTGATGACGGAATGGACGGGTCATACAAGCCAGGCACGGGCGTGGTTTGAATTGTTGCGCGATCAGATTTGCGCCGAATTCGAAGCGATTGAGCGTGAGGCGGGTTCGGACGCCGCTTTTCAATATACCCCTTGGAACCGTGAGGAAGACGGCAACCCCGATCCCGGCGGCGGAGTGCAAGGGTTGATGAAGGGCAAAGTGTTCGAAAAGGTCGGCGTCAACGTCTCGACCGTGCGCGGCGCCTTTGCCAAGGAGTTTGCGGGCAGCATCAACGGGGCGAGCGCCGAGGCGCCGGGTTTCGTCGCGACCGGCATCAGCCTGGTAGCGCATATGAGCAATCCGCATGTGCCTGCGGTCCATATGAACACCCGCTTCCTCACCACCACCAAGGCGTGGTTCGGCGGCGGGGCGGACCTCAATCCGCCGCTCCCGTATGACGAGGACACGGCGGAATTCCACGCAGCGATGCAGGCCGCCTGCGATCCGCATAACGAGACCTATTACGAACGCTACAAGAAGTGGGCGGACGAATATTTCTACATCCCCCACCGCCAGGTCCATCGCGGGGTCGGCGGGATCTTCTGCGACCATCTCGAATGCGCCGATGACGCCGCGTGGCAGCGCAACTTCGCCTTCATTCAGGACATCGGGAAGCAGTTCCTCGCGTCCTACCCAGCGATCGTGCGCAAGCGAATGAATATGGAATTCACGCCGGAGGACGAGGCGCAGATGTTCGAATACCGCGGACGTTATGCCGAGTTCAATCTGGTCTATGATCGGGGCACGATCTTCGGGCTGAAGACGGGCGGCAATATCGACGCGATCCTGATGATCCTGCCGCCACGCGCGACTTGGAGCTGAGGCGAAGCT
>JAKFWB010000339.1 GCA_021732945.1 Porphyrobacter sp. | reverse complement strand
GCCGATTGCCGATTACACCGACACTCTGCCGCCTTCGGCGCAGGCGATGCTCGCGCATATCGGGCAGGCGGCCGCCGTCGGCACGCCCGCGCAGGTGCGGGAGGGAATCGCGGCCTTCGTCGCCCGCACCGGGGCGGATGAAATTCTGCTGAGCGGGGCGACCTATGATCCCACGGCGCGCATCCGCTCGCTCGAACTCGCTATCGAGGCCTGTCAAACCGTCATCGCCGCGTGACACACGGGTTCAACACGCTTGCGCCAAATGGGGGCAAGCGCGTATCGCGAAAGACACGTTTGAAACGATTCAGCACAATATAATTACAATTCGTGCATGCTGAATCGCATGACGTCGGGAGCAAGAGATGGGGTTGAAAACCAGCGGCACAGCGCCGACGAAGTCACAGGATTCGGCGCTGATCAAGGCGCTTCGGCTGCACCTTGAGGCGTCCTTGTTGCCGGGTGACGCCGCGCCCGGCAATGCCGCGATGGACGAGGCCGCCGCCTTCCTGTTGGCCGCCGCGCGCAGCCGCAGCCCCGGCCAATCGGCAGTGCAGATCGAATCCGCCAGCGATGGCCGTCGCCACCTGCGGATCGCGATCATCAATGATGATCAGCCGTTTCTGGTCGATTCGATCGCAGCCACCATCGCCGCACAGGGCCTCGCGATTGATGTGCTGCTGCACCCGGTGATCGCGGTCGAACGAGACGGCGCGGGCACCATCACGGCGGTCGGCAAGGTTGGCGCCAAGGCGAATGGGCGGCGCGAATCGCTGATCTATTGCGAAACCCCGCGCATCGATGCCCGCCAACGGCGCGATCTGCTCGAAGCGCTCGAAGCGACGCTCGCCGATGTCCACGCAGCGGTGCGCGATTGGCCGCAATTGCAGGCGGCGATGGCCGCAGATGCCGCGCAGGCCGCAGCGGATGATGCCGAAGCAGGGGCGCTGCTCGGCTGGCTCAATGGCGGGATGCTGACCCAGCTCGGCCATCTCACCCGGCATCGTGACGGGCGCAAGTCTGACGTGCTCGGCATCTGCACCAGTTCGGCCAGCGAATTGCTTGCGGAAGTCTCGCTCGAGCGGGCGTTTGACTGGTTTGATCGCCATCCGCCCGCCGCGCTGCTGCTGATCAAATCCAATGTGCAATCCAAGGTCCACCGCGCCAGCCCGCTGGATCTGTTTCTGGTGCCTGTGCGGACCGCTGGCAAGCTGACCGCGCTGTCGATCCATGCCGGATTGTGGACCAGCGCCGCGCTGAATGCCCGCCCGCAGGAGGTGCCGGTTCTGCGCGCTGAGCTGTCCGGGCTGACCGAGCGGCTGGGCCTTGATCCATCGGGCCACAATGGCAAGGCGCTGGTGCATGCCTTCACCTCGCTGCCCAATTACTTGCTGACCGCCTTCGATCCCGCCTGTGTGCGCACGCTGGCGACCGCCAAGATGGCGCTGGTTGATCGCCCGCGCCCGCGCATCGTGATGGTGCGCGCCACGCTGGAACGGCACCTGTTCGCGTTTGTGTGGCTGCCGCGCGATCAATTGTCGACCGATGTACGGCTGCAAATTCAGACCATGCTGCTCGCCACCCCCGGCGCGGCGCTGCTCGACTGGAGCCTTGAGGTTGAAACCGGCACGCTGGCGCAGCTGCGGTTTCTGATCGATGTGCGCGGCTGCGATACCTTGCCTGATGATGCCGCCGTCGAAGCGCAACTGGTAGATCTGCTGCGCGGCTGGAACGAGGCGGTGGCGACGCATCTTGCGGCCACCGAAGACGAAGGCCGTGCGGCTGCCCTGGCGGCGCGTTATGCGCCTGCTTTCCCAACCGGATACCGCCTGTCTTACGGGCCGCAGGAGGCCGCGCGCGACATTGCCAAGCTGCGCACGCTGGCGCTTGCCGATGGGGATACGCAGACAGAGGACCGCGCCACGCGGCTGTATCGCTTGCCGGGCGATGGGCCGGAAACCCTGCGGCTAAAGGTCTATGCCATGCGCGGCACGCTGGCGCTGTCGGATGCGGTCCCGGCGCTGGAGAATTTCGGCTTCCGCGTTGCTGCTGAAGTGCCGACCTTCCTGACCGATGCGGCGCTGGGATCGATCCACGATTTCATCCTCACCGTCCCCGCCGGGCTCGATGCAGGCACGCTGCTCGAACGCGCGGGCCTGATCGAGGACGCGCTTGCCGAGGTGCTCAACAGCGCGGCGGAGGATGATCCTTTCAACCGCCTCACCGCCGCCACCGGCCTTGCCCCGCGAGAGGCGAACTGGATGCGCGCGATCTATCGCTATCTGCGCCAGACTGGGGTGAGTTATACTATCTACACCGTGGTCGACGCGCTGGTCGCCGCGCCGCAGGTGACGCGTGCGATGGTGGCGCTGTTCGAAGCCCGCCACGATCCGGCCTTTGCGGGCGACCGTGACGAGGCGATTGCCAGCGCAGTCATCACCTTCACCCGTGGCCTTGCGAAGGTCACCGCGATCAATGATGACCGGTTGCTGAGGCTTTACCGCGCGGTCATTGACGCGGTGCTGCGCACCAACGCCTTTGCGCCCGCTGCGGCCGAGGCATTAGCGTTCAAGATAGATAGCCAGCTGGTCCCCGGCCTGCCCAAGCCCTTGCCGTGGCGCGAAATCTTCGTCTATTCGCGCCGGGTGGAAGGCATCCACCTGCGTTCGGGCAAGATCGCGCGCGGGGGTCTGCGCTGGTCTGACCGGCGTGACGATTTCCGCACCGAAGTGCTCGGGCTGATGAAGGCGCAGCGGGTCAAGAACGCGGTGATCGTGCCAACCGGCGCGAAGGGCGGGTTCTATCCCAAGCAACTGCCATCGCCCGCAATCGACCGCGAAGGCTGGGCGGCGGAAGGCCGTGCGTCCTATGAGATCTTCATCCGCACGCTGCTGTCGCTGACCGACAATATCGTCGGCGGCCGGGTGTTGCATCCGCCGGCTGTGCGTGTGCTGGACGGCGAAGACCCCTATTTCGTGGTCGCCGCCGACAAGGGCACAGCGACCTTCTCCGACATCGCCAATGGCATCGCACAGGGGCGCGACTTCTGGCTCGATGATGCCTTCGCCAGCGGCGGCTCGAACGGTTATGACCACAAGGCAATGGGCATCACCGCGCGCGGCGCGTGGGTGAGCGTGCAGCGCCACTTCCGCGAAATGGGCACCGATGTGCAGTCAGACTCGATCACCGTGGCAGGCTGCGGCGATATGTCCGGCGACGTGTTCGGCAATGGCATGCTGCTGTCCAAGGCGCTGAAGCTGGTCGCCGCCTTCGATCACCGCCATATCTTCATCGATCCCACCCCCGATCCGCTCAGCAGCTGGAAAGAGCGCAAGCGGATGTTCGAGCTCCCCCGTTCCAGCTGGGAGGACTATTACCCAGCGCTGATTTCCAGGGGCGGCGGAGTGTTCCCGCGCTCGGCCAAGCAGATCAAGCTCTCCAAGCAGGCGCGCGAAGTGCTGGGGATCGATGCGAAAGAGATGGAGCCCGAAGCGCTGATCACAGCCATCCTGCGCAGCCCGGTTGATCTGCTGTGGTTCGGCGGGATCGGCACCTACATTAAGGCCGATCACGAAAGCCCGATGCAGGTCGGCGATCCGGCCAATGATAGCCTGCGGATCAACGCCAGCGAAGTGCAAGCCAAGGCGATTGGCGAAGGCGCGAACCTTGGCGTGACGCAAGCGGGGCGCATTGCGTTTTCGCTTAGCGGCGGCCGGATCAATACCGATTTCATCGACAATTCCGCCGGGGTCGATTGTTCCGACAACGAGGTCAATATCAAGATCGCGCTGGCCGCGGCGACCGCATCGGGCAAGCTTTCGGGCAAGAAGCGCAACACTCTGCTCGCCGCGATGACCGACGAAGTTGCGGCGATCGTGCTCGAAGACAACCGCTTGCAGGCGCTGGCGCTGTCGATTGCTGAAAGCGGCGGCGCGGCGGCTATCCCTGCCTATGTCCGGCTGATCGAGCGGCTGGAGGAAGTCAGCGATTTTGATCGCCGCACCGAAGGGCTGGCCGATGGCGAGACCTTCCTGCGCCGTGCCGCCGAAGGGCACGGGCTGACCCGACCTGAACTCGCGGTGCTGTTGTCTTCGGCCAAACTGGCCTTGCAGGAAGCGATTGAACACAGCGCGCTGCCCGATGATCCGGTGCTGGAACCGCTGCTGATCGCGCGCTTCCCGTCTGCGATGCGCAAGACTTATGCCGGGGAGATTCGCGGCCACCGGCTGCGGCGCGAGATGATCGCGACCAGCCTGTCCAACCGCATGGTCAACCGGCTGGGGATGGTCCACCCGTTTGAACTGGCCGAGGAAGAAGGCGTCGGCCTTGCCGAAGTCACCGCCGCCTTTGTGGTGGCGGAGCGATTGTTCGGGCTCGATGCACTGTGGCGCGAGCTTGATGACGCCGTGATCCCCGAAGCAGCGCGCCTTGCGCTGTTTGATCGGCTGGCGGCGGCGGTCGGCAATCTGATGAGCGATGTGCTGCGCACCGCCGCAGGCAAGGTTGCAGCTGGCGCCATGATCGGCAGCTTGGCGGCGGGCGTCACCATACTCACCGCCGCGCGTGAGGAATTGCTGACCGCCGAACCGCGCGCCCGGTCGATGGAACTGCGCCGCAGCTTTATCGCCGCCGGTGCGCCGGAAGCGCTGGCGGCGCGGGTCGCCAACCTGTTCGACTTTGATGGCGCGGTCGGATTGGCGCAGACCGCCAGCGATACCGGGATCGATGCCAAATTGCTGACCCAGGCCTTCACCGATGTCGGCACCCGGCTGGGGCTGGACTGGGCGCAGGGCATTGCCGCGCACATGTCCCCCTCGGACGTATGGGAGCGGCTGCTGGTCTCGGGCCTCGCCCGCGATTTCCAGCAGATGCGGATCGATTTCCTGCGGCGCTTGATGCGTACCAAAGCGGGCAAGACCGATCCGATGGGCGCTGTCAGCGATTGGGCGCAGCGCAATGCGCAGGCCGTGGCGCAGTTCCGCAGCATGGTCGCCCGCGCGCAGGCCCGCCCGCCGGTGGGGCCAGCAATGCTTGCCAAGATCGCCAGCCAGTCGCGCAATCTGCTGGAGCGTTGAGGGCTCGCTTCCAAGCAATCAGCTTGACTTGTAAAAGCCCTTCACCGTGGGGAAGGGTTGGGATGGGGGTTCGACACCTCGG
>JAKFWB010000110.1 GCA_021732945.1 Porphyrobacter sp. | reverse complement strand
AGGCAGCGTGGTGGTCACCGACACGTAGGGGAATTCGACTTCGGGAAACAGATCGACTCCGAGGCGACCGAAGGAAACAAGGCCAAGCACGACGAGCGAGACTATAAGCATCGTCGCAAAGACCGGACGCCGGATCGAAACATCGGCCAGCCACATATTACTTCTCGCCGGTCGTGCGGCGCGGCTTTACCTGTTCGCCGTCGCGCAAGGTTGCCGGAGGATCGATGATCACTTCCTCGCCTGCGGTCAGGCCCGACCGGATCCGTACCCTGTCGAGGTCGATACTGTCGAACCTGACCACGCGGCGCTGAGCCTTGCCACCAAGGACGACGAAGAGATGGGCGGCGGAGCTGTCGCCGAGAATGGCTGTTCGGGGCAGAATGATGGCTGGTTCGGGCGGGATCTGGATCTCGGCTCGCGCTGCAAGGCCGGAGCTTATCCGGTAGTTGGGATTGGCGATCGGCAGCCGCAATTCAATCATCCGGCTTTCAGGATCGACCCGGTCGTTGATGATGTAGACGATGCTATCGAACGGCGCGTCGAACCCTTCGATGAAAACGCGCGCGGGCATGTCTCGACGCAGAACATCGACATATTCCTGCGGCGCATTGACGATCGCCGCGACGGTGCCGAGCTCCTGCAGTTGAAGAGCGGCCGACTGACCGCCTCCCGCGAAGCGATTGTTGAGATAGACCCCCTCATCAACCAGGCGCGCGGTTACAACGCCGTCATAAGGCGCGCGCGTAATCGTATCGCCCAGGGCCTGCTGCGCGGTGCCGAGTGCGGCATTGGCTTGCGCCTTTTGCGCGCGCGCGACGGCAAGCTGGGTCTCAACCGCATCGACCTGCGCCTTCGAAACGAAACCCTTCGGCGCAAGAGCTATCACGCGTTCATAGCGCCGTTCGGCTTCAATCGACTGAGCGGTCGCAAGATCGACCGCAGCTTGTGCTTCAGCCACGTTTCGCTGATAGTCGGCTTGCCTGATGCGAAACAGCGGCTGTCCGCGCGATACTCTGTCACCGACTTTCACAAAGATCCGCTCGACCGGGCCTTCGGTGAGCGCTCCGATTGCACTGCTTTGTTTGGCGGCGATAGTTCCGAAGGCCTTCACGGGTTCATTGAGCAATTCGGTCCGAGCGATCGATGTCTGAACCTCACGCGGGCCTTGCGGTGCCTCCTTTGCAACCTGGTCATCAGCCCCGCCGCTTGAACAGGCAGCCAGCAGCAGGGCGGCAGCCATCAAACCGGGCAGAGAAATGCGAATTAGCATACGTAGGCGCCCCTGCCGCTGGCCAGGAGTTTTTCGTCAGGGCCGAAAATGCGAGCTTCGGCGACACTTATCTGGCGCCCGATTTTGATAACCTGTCCACGCGCAACGAGCGGACCAACGGTCGCGGGCCGATGATAATCGACCCTGAGATCGGCGGTAGCCTTGGCCCGCGTGCCCAGCATAAGCAAAGTGTAAAGCCCGGTGAGATCGATCAGCGCCGCAAGCACGCCGCCATGCGCCGAGCCAAGCACAGGGTTGGATACAATTTCCTCACGCCAGGGCATCGTGAGTTCAAGTCCGTCTTCCGAGCAGGATTGGATCTTCAGGCCGAGCCATTGATGGAAGGGTGCAATGTCCAGCAATTCTTGCAAGCGCGCCCGATCAAGCACCATTGGCAGTCCGCTCATTGCCCCGATCCTGTCGGACCATGGTGGCGATTCAAAAAGCCGAGGATCGCATTCGAAAATGCATCATTGGCATCGCCCACGACCATATGGGTGGCGTCTGCGATGTCGGTATATTCTGCGTGGGGAGCGACCTGCCGCAGATGTGCAACGGCTTCTTCAGAAACAAGATCGCTCGCCGCGCCGCGAATGAGATGCAGCGGGAGTGTCAGACTGGCCGCCGCCCTGCTGAGTTCCTGAAACTGATGCTCCTGATTTTCGGGATTGCTCCGTTTGGCCGCCATGATGTTGCGAATGAACGCTGGATCCCAGTGCCAGTAAAAGCGGCCATCATCCTTTTGCCGGAGATAATGGCGTAGACCAGCGCCAGCGCCGCGCTTCCCGCGATGTGGCATGTAGCGTGCGATGACATCTGCCGCTTCATCGGGTGCCGAAAAGCCGGTTTCGACATGCTGTTCCATGAAGCCCACCACCCGCATCACGCCGTCTGGCTCCATACGCGGTGCAATATCCACCAATGTCAGCGACGCGAAGGTGCCCTGGGCAAGGTCACCCTCGGCGACCAGTCCGGCGAGGCCACCAAGCGATGCGCCGACCAGCGCGGGCTTGCAATCCATTTGGGATGCGAGCGCGACAAGATCAGCTGCAAAGTCACGAATATCATAGGCTCCAGCATCTGACCACGCGCTGTCGCCATGGCCGCGCATGTCAAAAGCAATCGCGCGAAACCCGGCATCGGCAAGATCGCTCGTGACGCGCCTCCACGCTCTCCGGGTCTGCCCGCCTCCATGGGCGAGCAAGACCGGTATCGCCCCAGGCTCGCCGGTGATTTCGGCGGTGAGGGCTAAACCGTCGGCCCCTTTCATGCTGGTTGTATCGATCGCCATATGAATGGCACTACATTATAAGGCAACTTACAGTAAATGGTTTTCTTTTTCGCCGGCGTTCGATATGTCTTGGGAGATGGCGACGCGACTGGACCAAGATGCCGACAGGGCCTCGGCGAACTTTCTGACCGATACGGATCGGCTCGTATTCCTGTTGGAGGAGGTAACGCGGCGCTTGCGGCGTTCCTTTGACGCGTCTGTCGAACAGTTTGGACTTACCCGCACGCAATGGCGGGCACTGGCATATCTTTATCGAACACCGGGAATGACGCAGACCGAACTTGCCACGGAACTTGATCTGGAACGAGCTAGCGTTGGTCAGGCGATTGACAGGCTCGAAGAACTGACCCTCGTAGAGCGGCGAAGTGCCAAAAATGATCGGCGCGTATGGCACATCCATCTCATGCCTGCAGCGGTCGAACTATTGCCCAAGCTTAGGGCTGAGGCCGACGCCGTCTATGGGCGTCTCCTTGCCGGAATTGAAAGCAAAGAGCTGGACCGCCTGAGTGCGACATTGGCCATGATGCAGGGCAATTTGGATCGAAATTAGCCTCATTGGATTTCCGATTCCTCATTGGATGGTTCCCAAATCGAAAGTCTGAATTCTCCCCACTTATAGCCACTCAGCCCTTTCGGGATTGGCGTCCGCTTTTGGATACTGCCCGGATCGGCTCGAATGGCCGGGATTAGGGCGCAAAGCGGTCATCTCAGGAGTGAAAAGGTAGTGCCTCCCCTGCCCCACGTCGGTCATTTCCGTTCGAATCCTCACGCGGGACTCGAACTCCACCGTTTGACCGGGACCTCTGCGATGTAATCGCCATGAAATGTCTTGAACAAGCCGTTGTCCTAGCGTCAAAATCTATCCTTCGGCTCGCATTCGCGGGTGGGGGTATCACCTAACTCACCCACAGCGGGAAATACCCCCAAAATACCCCCACAAAGGCACCGGCTTCAAGCGAACACATGCGGACGCATACGGACACAAGCGCACTGGCGTGGTAGCACATCAGCTATCGAAATCAGGGATTTGGGTCGAAAATCAGGACGCATGCGGACCCAAGCGAACCTATGCGGACACTAAGTCCTGGTAGCGGAGGAGGGACAGGCGGTTTCGAGCTATATCACTGAAGACAAGCGATATTTTATCCACGCTCTAAAAAATACCCCCATCGATACCCCCGCCCGGCATAGATTTCAAGTTATCCACAGGGCATTGAGCACCCTCCCCCATGGTGGCCGATACTACACTCGATCAATGTCGGCTTCGCGCCTTCATTACAGACGCAAGCGTCCAACTTCTTGGTTCCTCGAAGCGGACATTCTCCTTGGCCATTCCGACCATGGGGAATGAAAATGACATACTTAAAATTCGACCCGGAAACGCAAAGCGACCTACCTTGAAACTTCGGCGTTAAGATTGGCCCGAAGCGACCGTTCAATCAGAAACAAAAATTGGGCCATTCGTTTCTTTTTGGATCGCGGGCAGTGCGTTTGGAATCGAGCATTGTTTGATTTAGCGATCGAGGGTAAGTTGAGAGGCTGCGACCTCGTCGAACTAAAGATCGGTGTTTTGGTGAGCGGACCGGACATCAAAAAACAAGCGGCAATCACTCAAATGAAGAAGGGTCGCCCGGTTCAATTTGATATCGCAAAGGATGCGCGGGACATTCCCCTGATCATGCTGGCAAACTCAGCCGGTGAAACCAGCCTACCGGATCTGAGCAAGGCGGAAAACTCCAGACTCGCGTGGTCCAAGGTTGCGTAGTAGTGCATGGTTGGCATTGGCTGGGCCAGTTTCTACAGATGAAAGCGCGCCTATTAGCAAGATGGTATTGGTGACATCTTGCAGGGTCGATCATGCCCAATCAGCCTTTTTGTCAGCTATCTAGACTGCCCCGCCCGCGACCGACGTTCAAAACCCAACCGCAGCGCTCAGCGTCAGCTCCCTGCAGCCGGGGTTGTCCCGGTTTTGGCGCTGGGCGGAATGTGCCTCCTCACCAGCAGCAACGCGATCGCCGTCACGGCCATGGCGGCGGCCACTACATAATAGAAGCCCACCGGGCCGAAGCCAGACAGGGCCGCTGCACCAATAAAGCTGCTCAATACCGCACCGACCCTGCCGATTCCCGCCGAAAGGCCAACCCCGGTTGCGCGCAGCAACGTCGGATAGACGTGCGACGCGAGCACGTAGAGTACAACTTGAAGGCCTACGATACAGCCACCAAGCAGGGCCAGCGCCGTCAGGAGCAGCAGCTTCGGCGCGGCCGGGTCAAACCCTATGCGGCTCAACGCCAAGGCTCCCCCGGCACCGCCAAGCGCCATAATCAGCATTGGCAACCGCGATCCGGTGAAAAGGATTATCCAGGATACCAGCACCGCAGCCACAATCGCCCCCACATTAAACGTCAGGAGGCCGCGGCTTGATGTAGGAAGGTCGAAGCCGGCATCGGCGAGCATGGTCGGAAGCCAGTTAAACGACATGAACACCGCCAGCAGGCAGCCAAAGAAGGCCAGCCACAAGAGCAATGTATCGCACAAGTATGGAGGGCGCAGAAGGGTTGCCGCCGATGGCTTGTTGACACCCGATTCGGAGCGATCGACAAACACGGCGTCCGACGGCA
>JAKFWB010000426.1 GCA_021732945.1 Porphyrobacter sp. | reverse complement strand
TCGGTTTCGATCTGCACCTTCTGGCCCGGCTTAAGCCCTAGCAGATCGCGCACGTCCTTGGGCACGGTGATCTGGCCTTTGACCGTCATGCTGGTTTCGTAACGCATGGGAGAGGTATTACCTTGACACGGTAATACTGTCAATCAGGTGAGGCCGCGATCAGCACTCCCCCGGCCCTTCCTCGTCGCGATTGCGGGTGTCGAACCGCGCCTCGCCGTGATCGACATTCTTGCGCACCCAGTTCGCCACCATGAAGGTCAGCGGCACCGCGAGGATGATGCCGATCCCGGCGATCCACAGCGGCAAATCGGCGTTCACCACCACTTCTCCGGCCTGGCGCTGAAGCCAGCCCGCTGCTGGATCGCGAGGCCCGCATTGAGCACGCCCTGCTCGTCGAACGGGCGACCGACCAGCTGCAATCCGAGCGGCAGTCCGTCCTCATTGCACATCGCAGGCACGCTCATTGCGGGCAGACCTGCGAGCGACGCGGGCACAGCGAAGACATCGTTGAGATACATCGTCAGCGGGTCTTCATTCATCGAACCCAGCGGGAAGCTCGCCGTCGGCGTGGTGGGCGCGAGGATTACGTCGCACTGCTCGAACGCGCGCTCGAAATCGCGGGCGACCAGCGCGCGGACCTTCTGCGCCTGGGTGTAATAGGCATCGTAGAACCCGGCCGAGAGCACATAGGTGCCGATCAGGATGCGGCGCTTGACCTCGTCCCCGAACCCGGCGGCGCGGGTGGCGGCGTACATGTCTTGCAGGCCGCTGCCATCAGGAAGGTCGCGCAACCCGTACCGCACGCCGTCATAGCGGGCGAGGTTGGATGAGGCTTCGGCAGGGGCGACGATGTAATAGGCGGGCAGCGCATATCTGGTGTGCGGCAGCGAGATATCGACGATCTCCGCGCCTGCGTCCTTGAGCCATGCCTTGCCCTGCTCCCACGAATCGAGAATCGCCTGATCGGTGCCCTCCATCCGGTATTCGCGCGGGATGCCGACCTTCTTGCCGCGCAGGTCGCTGTTGAGCGCGGCTTCCCAATCGGGCACGTCCATTTGCAGCGAGGTTGCGTCCTTGGGATCAAACCCGGCCATCGCGCCGAGCATAATCGCGCAATCCTCGACCGAGCGCGCCATCGGCCCCGCCTGATCAAGGCTCGAAGCGAAGGCGACGATGCCCCAACGCGAGCAGCGGCCATAGGTCGGCTTGATCCCGCAGATGCCGGTGAAAGCGGCGGGCTGGCGGATCGAGCCGCCAGTGTCGGTGCCGGTCGCGGCAGGCGCAATGCGCGCGGCGACGGCTGAGGAGGAACCGCCCGAGGAGCCACCGGGGCTCATCGGCTGGTTGGTGCCGGACTTGCGCCACGGGGAGCTGACGTTGCCGAAATAGGAGGTTTCGTTGGAAGACCCCATCGCGAACTGATCGAGGTTGAGCTTGCCCAGCATCCCCGCGCCCGCGTCCCACAGCTTTTGGCTGACGGTGGACTCGTAACGGGGGATGAAGCCTTCGAGGATGTGGCTCGCCGCGGTGGTCTGGACGCCGTTGGTGGCGAACAGGTCCTTCATGCCAATCGGCACGCCCGCCATCGCGCCAAGCGGCTCGCCAGCGGCGCGCGCGGCGTCGACCTTGTCGGCAGCCGCCAGCGCATGGTCGGGGGTGGTGACGATAAAGGCGTTGAGGGCGGCGGCATCGGCCACGGCGGCGTTGAAGCTTGTCGCCACTTCGCGCGCGGTAAAGGTGCCGCTGCGCACACCATCGCGGATGTCTTTTACGCCGAGAGAGGTCAGGTCAGTCATGCTCTGTGAGTCCCCGCGAAGGCGGGGACCTCAGGCCGCCCGCGCATCGCCAGATTGATGGAGGCCCCCGCCTGCGCGGGGGCGCACACTAGAAAAACGAACCAATCACTCAATCACCTTGGGCACGCCAAAGAAGCCGTGCTCGGCCGCAGGCGCATTGGCGAGGACATCGCCTTGCCTGCCGCCGCCGGTCAGCGGATCGGCATCGACCACATCCTTGCGCAGCCGCAAGGTGTTGGGGATCACCGCCGCCATCGGCTCGATCCCGGTCACATCGACTTCGCCCAATTGTTCAACCCATTGGAGGATGCCGTTCAATTCCGGCACCATCTGTTCGAGCGCGGCATCATCCATCTGGATGCGCGCGAGGCTGGCGATCTTGGCGACGGTTGCCTTGTCCACCGACATGGGGCTGCGTCCTTACTGCGCCGGTGCGGGCGCAGGGGCCGCCTGCGGAGCGCCGCCCGGAGCGCCCTGGCGCTGCATCGCCTGTTGCAGGATCTGCAAATTCCGCTCGAACGTCTTCTGGCTCATGATGTCGATCACTTCGATCTCGAATTCGAGATCGGCATTGGGCGGGATCGGCGCGCCCTGCGGCGGCTGCGCGCCGTAAGCCTTGTCGGCCGGAATGAAGAGCGTGTATTTGCCGCCCTTCTGCATCTGCTGAAGCCCTTCGAAAAAGCCGGGGATGGTCGCGCCTTCCTCGATCGGGAAGGGCGTGCCCTTCGGGAAGATCCCCTGAACCGGCAGCGGAATATCGCGCGATTCGTCAAACACCGTGCCATCGGCGGCGAGCGTGCCCTTGTAGTTCATGAACACCACGTCGCCGACCTTGGGCATCGGGCCGGTGCCGGCCACTTCGGTGTCGAGATCAACGCCGCGCGGAATCGCAGCCCAGGCCAGCCCGCCGCCAACCGCGATGGCCAGCGCAACGCCCACCCACAGCTTGGTCAGCGAACCCTTGGCAACGGGCTTGATCGGCACGGCGGTAATCTCGGTCATGATAAAGTCCTGCGTGGCAGCGCGCTATGCGCTGGGTGATGACGGCAAAAGGGCGCGGAATGAAACCGCGCCCTGATGGCTGATCGGAAAGGGGGATTCAAGCGGTTCCGCGCGCGGAAGGCCGCTTGGCAACGGGATTATTTGCTCCCGTCGCGCTCCATCCGCTTGCGCTCCATCTTGCGGGCGCGGCGCACGGCGGCGGCCTTTTCGCGGGCGCGCTTTTCGCTCGGCTTTTCAAAGTGGCGGCGCAGCTTCATTTCGCGATAAACGCCCTCGCGTTGCAGCTTCTTCTTGAGCGCGCGCAGGGCCTGATCGACATTATTATCGCGAACCATGATTTGCATAAACGACGACTACCTCAATCTCAAAACGCCAGAGCCCGCACGAATCACGCGGGGATACGCGGTGAATTTCCAATGAAACACCAATGATACGAGGGCGATTCCCACTCAGGATCGCCCGCATTGCGGCGCCCCGATAGTCCAACACGGTTCCAAAGGCAAGCCGCGAGCGCAATCCGCTACAATTGTCACCCCTGTTAAGGCCAGGACCTATTAACCGCGCCTTCGAGGCGGCGGAATGGCGAACAGCACGGGCCGATCCGCGCGCCGGGAAGGCTGGTTGCCTTTCCAAGCGCGGGGCGGGCCGAGATGGAAGCCATTCCGCCGTCCCGCAGGGATTTGGCCAAAAGGGCCCACCGCCGCGTCAGTTCGGTTTGAAATATCGACATATTCCTGCACCTCACTTCCTTGCGCTGGGCCCTTTTGACTCAAACCTCGAAGGCGCGGTTGATAGGTCCTGACCCTAGGCAGATTGCGATGCCCTCGCTAAAGGGCTGAAGGATGACCTTAACTGCCCCCTCCCCGCTGGCCGCTTCGGCGCTGGTCGCCACTGGCGGCGCTGCTGGCGCGCTTGCCCGCTATCAGCTCGGCCGTCTGGTGACGCATCTCACTGGTCCTGCCAATGCCTTTCCGTGGGGGACGCTCAGCGTCAACCTGATCGGCAGCCTGCTGATGGGCGGAATGCTGGGCTGGTTCGCGCGCGGACAGATCGCAGGCGAGACCGCTGAGAGCTTGCGCCTGCTGGTCGGCGTCGGCCTGCTGGGCGGCTTCACCACTTTCAGCGCCTTCAGCGCGGAGCTGGTGACGATGCTCCACCGCGGACAGATGGTCGACGCGGCGCTGTATGGTGCGGCTTCGCTGGTCGCCGGAATGGCGGCCCTGTTCACCGGCCTGATCATCACGCAGAGCGTGCCATGAGCGGCGCAGCCTCCCCCGAACCGGCCGACAACGTCCGGCAATTCACTGTCAGCGAAGATGATGATGGCATCCGGCTCGACCGCTGGTTCAAGCGCAATCTGCCCCTGATCGGCTTTGCCACGGTCTCGCGCTGGGCGCGCACCGGGCAGATCCGGGTGGATGGCAAGCGGGTGAAGCCGGAAGATCGGCTGGAACAGGGCCAACAACTGCGCGTGCCGCCCGGCGGCGAGGAACCGCCCGCGACCGGCGAGCGCAAGCCAAAGCCGCGTGTCCGCACCCTGAGCCCCGAGCAGATTGCCGAGGCCAAGGCGATGGTGATCCGCGAAACGGCGTCGGCCATCGTGCTCAACAAGCCCCCCGGCCTTGCGACGCAGGGCGGCAGCAAGACGACCAAGCATGTCGACGGGCTGCTCGACGCCTTTGTTGAAGACGACAAGACCCCCCGCCCGCGCCTCGTCCACCGGTTGGACAAGGACACATCGGGCGTGCTGCTGATCGCGCGCACGCCGGGGGCTGCTGCGAGTTTCTCCAAGCGCTTTGCCAGCCGTTCGGCGCGCAAAGTCTATTGGGCGCTGGTGGTCGGCAATCCGGCGCTGTCCGAAGGCGTGATCGACGCCGCCCTCGCCAAGCAGCCCGGCACCGGCGGCGAAAAGATGCATATCGACGAGGAAAACGGTGCAGCGGCCAAGACGCGCTACCGCGTGGTCGACCACGCCGGAGAGCGCGCGGCGTGGGTCGAGCTGGAACCGCTGACCGGGCGCACGCACCAATTGCGCGTGCATATGGCCGCGATCGGTCACCCGATTGTGGGCGACGGCAAGTATGGCGGGCCGGATTCCTTCCTGACCGGCGCGGTCAGCCGCAAGATGCACTTGCATGCGCGCCGTCTGATCATCTCCGAACCCAAGGTTGGCGAAGGCACTGGTGGCAAGCTCGATGTGACAGCCGAACTGCCGCCGCATTTCGCGATGAGCATGGAAGTGCTCGGCTTTGATCAAGGCCTGTCCGATGCTTCGCCGATGCGCGACGAAGCGACCGAACGCTCCGGCGAGGAAAAGAAGCAGGCCGCCCGCCGCCACTTCAAGCAAGCGCGAAAGGAAGCCCGAGCACCCCGCCGGTCACGCGGTGATGCTGCCG
>JAKFWB010000376.1 GCA_021732945.1 Porphyrobacter sp. | reverse complement strand
CATGAGGGTCCAGAGGCGTTCACCTTCAGGATCCATTTTTTCCATGAGCTCTACAGCGTCTGCCTGATCGCTTGGGGAAAAGCGTTTCACCCCATGAGTACGGAGAACCTTGAAAAAGGCAGACGCGCTGGCTTTCGGCTCTTCGAAGAACCCCGAGATCGCCGGGCGAGTTTCGATTTCGGCTGATGGCTCCCTGGCGCCATCGTGTTTTCCATCCTCAGGCTCACGAGGTCCTACACCCGCTGGCGCGGCGGTTTGCTTAGTTTTTTCCTCGGTCACTTCGAAACATGCTCCAAGTATTGCTCGGCCCAACTGTTGAACGGGTACACGGCGGCAATCTGCGTCAGCGGCTCGATCGCGCTCTGCGTTGAGCCCATTCTCCAGGCGGCGGCGGCCCAAATTGCGAGCGCTTTCTCGTGATCGGTCGCGTCCAAGACGTCGGAATTCGCGATTTCCCGACATTCATCGTCGAGGATGGGACTCCACCGCGACTGTGTGGCCATTCGCGCGGCCAAATCCAGTATGCGAGCTGTTCCGTGATCAATCGGACAAATTGGTCGACGTTTGGCCCTCTTGTCCGACGACGGCATCCTTGTCCGGCCTGGATCGCTCAGCAACACTTTCGCCAGATCAAGCTCCCAATACCCTGTTGAACTGCCTGCCTCCGAGAAGTCGTTCATGGCAAATCGAATGACTCCGGTTATCAGGCGCGCAAGGGGGCGGTCGAAGTCAGCGAGCACTTGCAGCGCCGATCCATAAAGCTCGCGGTAGCGCGACAACGGAGTCGTCAGGTGCTCAGAAGCCGGTCGCTCTTTGATTAAAACGCCGAGGCAATAATATCCGAGTCCGGTGGCATACTCCTTGCCCGGCCCCTGGGTTCGCTGATCCGCCAAGAAGCAACTTATTGCGTCTCGAGTAATCGACGATGAGACGAGTATTTCGGCAAACGCTTCTTCAACGCGCTTGAGTTCCTGGGCATCGGCTATCCTGAATGATATTGCATAGCAGGTCGAAACAGGTTCGGCATTGACCTGCGAATCGTTGAGGAGAACCAGATTCATCTCGCCCTGCCTCGTATCAGCGAGCTTCTTAGGGACCGCATCCGGCAGACATCGCTGGGGATCGCTACCGTCAATGCTGATCCGGACCGCGGTCGCGTTGACAAACGCGATGGCTGACCGACCCACTGGAACTCGGATGACTGCACGACCTGACGGTTCCCTTCCGCCCAAAAGCATCACAGGGCGTTCTACCCGGTGGTTCTTGTAGACGTGATCGTGAAGCTCCTTCTGAATAGAAAAGACGGAGCTGCAGAAAGGACAACGAAAGGTTGGCTTTGCAGGTGGGCCGGGATCGGGCGTGCGTTCGGTTCCTTCGTAGAAGGCCTCGAGCGCGTCCTCGCGTATCCACCCGACTGTGGGCATCTCAGTTTCCCCCAGAACTCCGTTCCACCGTCACGCAGCCGCGCGCCCGACAATATCCATTAGCTTCTCGTAGCTGGTGACGACGTCGTATTTGACGCGATCCTCCGTGACCCGCCGGCCGATCTCGTCGAAGAACTTCCGGGCACACTCGATCTTGGTGTTCTCGATCTCGCGGAGCTTCATCGAGGACATCGTGCCCTTGGTTTCGGCGACAAAATAGATGTGCTTGACGCTGCCCTCCTTGAAGGAAATCGCCCAGTCCGGGTTGTAATCGCCCACCGGCGTCGGAATCAGGAAGCCGCGAGGGAGCTTCGCATAGACCACCACTTCGCTGCTTGCATCGAGCTGATCGGCAAACCGACGCTCGATGTCCGAGTCCGTGACGACATAATCGTACACGTGGTTCTTCAGCTTCGAGCTGGCCTTGGAGAAGTCCTGTCCGGCCTGATTGGCCGTGAAGATGTCGACGTCGTAGCGATCGGACAGGCCGTCATAGGCGAGCCGCTCGATGATCATCGTGGCCTTCTGCTCGGCGATGATGCGCGAGGCCTCAGAAATGAAATGCTCTGGATTCTCCCGGAACTGGCTGAACACGCTGGCGGCAATCGCGGTGAAGATTTCGGCCACCGTCTTTCGCGTGAGTTCAGTGTTTTCCGCGACGTTGCCGAGAAGGTCGTATCTCACGAGTGAATGGACCGACCCACCGCGCTCGGTCGTTGAACCGGTGAGCTCGAACCCGGCGCCAGCCTTCAGCTGATCATCCGTAAGGCCATCGCCCTGGAGCCCAGTCTGAACGGTGTACTGGAGCGGCGTGACCCGTAGCTGGCTGTTGAGGGCGTTCACACATTTGCGGATAAGCTCGTCGGAATCGAACTCGACGCGATATACGGCCTTCTGGTTGATACGCGCCCAAAGCTCCTGGAACTCTTTCTTCTCGAAATTGTCGTTCAACGGATTGGTCTTGGGCTTCCGGCCATCCTCCACCTTCGGCAGTTGGGCGTCGCTGAATATGCTATCGACGAGTTGGAAGATCTGCTCCGCATGGGACTTCAGCTCGTCCGGCAAGTCCGCCAAAGTCCCGGCTTCCTTGGCCTCGTGGTAGGTCTTGGAAATCTGATCCGCGTCGTCGGAGTAGTCGTTTTTCACCAGGTAGCGATAAATCTGCTTCGCCATGGCTGGCGTAATCTCGACCGGGCCACTCTCGGTCGCGATGGTCTTGCCGGTGAAATACGCCTCGGTCGCTTTCCGGGGCCGGGACGACAGCGTGTCGGCGATTTCCTTCTGAAGGCCGCTGACAAAATCCTTGTAGCTCTCGCTGGCGACGACGGTGAGCACATTGATGTCGTGAACGACCGCGGGGTGGTCCATTCGGTCACCATGCTGGTCGACGGACAGCCGAAGCCCGCGACCAACCTCCTGGCGGCGCGAAATGGTGTTGTCGCTGTGCTTGAGCATGCACATGACAAAGACATTGGGATTGTCCCATCCCTCCCGGAGCGCCGAGTGGGAAAAGATGAACCGCACCGGCTCGTCTTGCGACAGCAGGCGCTCTTTGTTCTTCAGGATGAGGTCATAGGCATCGGTATCGTCCGATAGCCCTTTGTCCTCGCCGGTTTTCTTGATGTCGGGATCGACCAGCCTCTTCTGCTTGTCGATCGAGAAATAGCCCTCATGCACCTTGGCGACAGGATCTCGCTCGAGGAAGGTGCGGTACTTCTCATTGTCCAGCGCCAGCTCCGACAGATACTCGTCCTTGAGCAGTGCATATTCCTCCTCGAAGACGCGGGCATAATCGCCCTTCTCATCGGATCGGCTGTAATCGCGGTACTTCACCACCTCGTCGATGAAGAAGAGCGACAGCACCTTGATCCCCTGGGCAAAGAGCTGCTTCTCCTTGTCGAGGTGCGCCTTGATGGTTTCGCGGATCTGGATGCGACGGATGTCACGCTCGGAAACGTCACCGGTCGCCTCGCCGGCCCGGAGAACCACGCCGTTGGTGAACTCGACCGTGTCGTTGCGGGCATCGATCTGCGAGATTGTGAAGCCGTCGCGATACTGGTCCAGCTCGCCGGACTCGGCGAAAAGATCGTCGCGGAACTCCAGCCGCTTGAGCTGACGCTTGATCTCGCCGGACTTGAGCTTCACCTCTAGCTCGATCCGCGCCACCGGGGCCTTCTTCGAGATGTCGATGCCCTCAAGGTACAGATAGGCGTTCGTGCCGGCCAGGCCGCGGGTTTGGATGCCGCGCACGGCGATCTTCTTCACCAGCTTCTGGTTATAGGCGTCGAGGGCGTCGAGCCGGTGGACGCGGTTGTGCTGCGTCCGATGCGTGGCCGAATAGCGCAGGATCATCAGCGGCTTGAATTTCGGCAGCGCCTCCATAGTGGCGGCGCCTTCCATCTTCTGCGGTTCGTCGAGAATCAGGATCGGCCGGTTGCTGGCGATTACGTCGATGGGTTTGCGCGACTGGAAATCGTCCAGCTCGTCATAGATGCGCCGGTTGTCGGCACCCCGGGCGTTGAACGCCTGGATGTTGATCACCATGACGTTGATGCCGGCGTCTGACGAAAAGCTCTCCAGCTCGTGCAGCCGCTTGGAATTGTAGATGAAAAAGCGCGCCTTTTTGCCGTAGCTCTCGGTGAAATGGTCGCCGGTGATCTGCAGCGACTTATAGACGCCCTCCCGAATCGCGACGCTGGGTACCATGACGATGAACTTCGACCAGCCGTAGCGCTTGTTCATCTCGAAGATCGTCTTGATGTAGCAGTAGGTCTTGCCGGTGCCTGTCTCCATCTCGACGTCGAGGTTGAACCTGCACCCGGCACTGGGGACCAACGCATCGGACATGGGCAGGTTCTGCCGCCGCTGCACTTCCCTGATGTTAGTCAGCACCTGAAGGTCGTTGAGTGCAATGTCGGCGTTCTTGAACCCTTCTTCGAAGGCGCTCACTTGAGCCTTGCGGCCAGGGTCGATCCGGTAGGTGATGCCGTTTGCCAGCGGCTGACCGGCGAAGCAGTCTACCACCGAATCCACGGCATGGGTCTGATAGGGCTGGACCTTGAATTTCAGCTTCATGCCCGCTCCCCTCAGATCGACCTGACGTCGGTGGCCGGCGAAAGCTGGCGGAAAACCTGCTCCACATTGATCTTCACGGCGTCCGACACGAAGCCGTTATCGCGGAAGACGACGCGCAGCGGCTCGCGGCCGGCAAGCTCCTTCACCAGCTCCTCGGTCACACCCGCATCGAAGCAAGCGACAAGGGCGTTCTCATCCACGAAGAAGACCTTCTTGCCCTGCACCGTCTCGCGCCGGATGGGCAGGGTCAGGTCCACGCCCCAATCGACCAGCACCTGGAACAGCAGATCCTCCGCAGTGCGGTCCGGCTTGATGTTGTCGACTGCCTGAAGCAGGTCCTTTTGATCGACTTGATCCGGGCGGTAGTACACGTCCTGCATGTTCGACGTGTCCACCTTGAGCACTCGGAAGCCGACGTCGCGGTTCCATCCGCCGTGGCAATCGCCTTCGAGGACCTGCTTTCCAGCGCGACGGATACGTTCTTTTGAAATTTCCGCTATGTTTTTCCAGCCTGCTTTGCGAGCAACGCTATTCTCATTCGTCGGCTCTGGGATTTGAACCATAATAAAGCGACGGTTCTTCCCATCCAGGGCATTCTGAAGGAAGACGGAATGAGCTGTCGTGCTGCTTCCAGCAAAAAAATCCATGACAATTGCGCCATCAGAATCGTCACTTACCGCCATATCAACAAATTTTTGGATGATGGTCTCGTCCTT
>JAKFWB010000126.1 GCA_021732945.1 Porphyrobacter sp. | reverse complement strand
TTGCGATAATAATTATCGTTCAGCTCGTTGGTATTATTCGGCTGGTTGGCGCTCGCGCCGAGCACATTGGCGCGGAAGAAGGTCGAAGAGCCCTGCAAGTCGCGGTAATTGACCGACGCGAGGATGGTCGACCGGTCACTCGGGGTGAACAGCAATTGCCCGCGCGCAGCGAAGTCCGTGTAGCCGCCCAGCGCATTGTCCTCGCCGGTGAAGCCATTGTCGATCCAGTCGCCACGACGCTGCAACTGCGCGGAAACGCGGAAGGCCAGCACGTCCTTGGCAATCGAGCCACCAACCGCGCCGTTCAGCGAAATCGTGTCGAGGCTGCCGAACGACAGCGACGCAGCAACGCTGGTGTCGTGGCTGGGCTTCACCGAGCTGATCTTGACGATCCCGGCCGGGGTGTTGCGCCCGAACAGGGTGCCCTGCGGGCCGCGCAGCACTTCCACCCGTTCAACATCAAAAATCGGGAAGCTCTTGAGCGTCACGTTTTCGAGCACGACGTCATCAAGCAGCACCGAAACCGGCTGCGATGCGGCAAGATCAAAGTCGGTGTTGCCGAGACCGCGGATATAGAAGCGCGGAGCCACACGCCCGTTCGAGCTTTCGACGTTAAGGCCCGGCGCGGTGCCGGCCAGCGCCGTGATATCGCCCGCGCCGCTGAAGATCACACCAACGCGCTCGGCATCAAGGATATCGGCCGACACGGCGACGTCTTGAAGGTTTTCCTCGCGCCGGTTGGCGGTGACGATGATCGTAGCCAGCTGGCCTTCGTCAGCAGAGTCGCTTTCATCCTGCGCGGCGGCAGGTGCGGCAAAGCCGATGGCGGCAGCAAGCACGGTCGAAGCGGCCCATGCAGCGCGAATGGCAGTAAAGCGGTGTGGCATCGAACAAACCCCCTAGGTTGGACGGATGGAGAGTGGGTGTGCCCGCGCCGGTGGCAGTTTTGATCGATTCGCGCGAGATTGGGCCGCACGAATGTGGCGCGAAAGTTGCGGTTCGGCGGCAATCTGCTGGCAGATGTTGCATCAAGGTTACAACTTGTGGGTTTGACGACCGCTTTGTGACAACCACCCGCCCGCACGCACGGTGCAGAAGCGGCATCAGCCCAATTGCACCGCGGCGCAAGCGCGCTATAGCGGCGCCACATTATCCCCGATCAACCCCGCGAAATGGAGCAAGACCCCATGCAGGTGCGCGTTCTCGTCCGATTGAAGCCCGGCGTGCTCGATCCGCAGGGTCGCGCCGTGCACCACGCGCTGGAGGGTATGGGCTTCGAGGGCGTCAATGATGTGCGGATCGGCCGCCTGATCGAACTTGGTGTGGCCGATGGCACCGATCACGCGGCGATCACCGCGATGTGCGAAAAGCTGCTCGCAAACACTGTGATCGAAAGCTTCACGATTGAGACGGATGGGAGCGCAGGTTGATGAGCTTCCGCGCCGCTGTTGTCACTTTTCCCGGCTCCAATTGCGACCGTGACATGGCGGTCGGGCTGGAAGCGGTGTCGGGCATTTCGGCCCTGCGCGTCTGGCATGGCGATGCCGAATTGCCTGATCGGCTTGATCTGATCGCCCTGCCCGGCGGCTTTTCCTACGGCGATTACCTGCGGTCGGGCGCGATGGCGGCGACCAGCCCGATTATGCGCGCAGTGGTGGCTGCGGCGGAGCGCGGCGTGCCGGTGCTGGGTGTGTGCAACGGATTTCAGGTGCTGACCGAGGCCCGGCTGCTGCCCGGCGCGCTGCTGCGCAATGCCGGCCAGCGCTTCATCTGCCGCACCGTTACGCTAGCCATCGGCAATACCAATTCACTGTTCACCAACAGCTATGCTGAGGGGGAGACTATCCGCCTGCCGGTGGCGCATCACGATGGCAATTATTACGCCGATGCGGACACGCTGGATCGGCTGGAAGGCGAAGGGCGGGTCGCGTTCCGCTATGCCGAAAGCTGCAATGGCTCTGCCCGCGATATCGCCGGAGTGCTGAGCGCCAATGGACGGGTGCTGGGGCTGATGCCGCATCCCGAACGGGCGATTGAACCGGGCGCTGTGCCTGCCTTGGGCGGCGCAGACGGACGCCGCCTGCTGGAGAGCATTTTGGCGAGCTTCGCCAGCGCATAGCAACTGCGCGATCAGGCGCGCAGTTCGCGCACGATCTGAAACAGCTTGCGTGCATCCTCAGCCAGCATTGGCCGACCGAAGTAGAAGCCCTGGATCTTGTCGCAGCCAAGGTTGCGGATCAGATCGGCTTCTTCGACCGTTTCCACGCCTTCGGCGGTTGTCGTCATGTCGAGACTGCTCGCCATCGCCACCACCGCATTGATGATGGCAAGGCTTTCCTTGCTGCCTTGCGCTGCGCCCTGCACAAAGGTGCGATCGACCTTGATGGTCGAGAACCGCAGCTTGCGCAGATAGCCGAGCGAGGAATAGCCCGTGCCGAAATCATCCAGCGCCACCGAACAGCCCAGCGCCATCACCTGTTCCAGCGCAGTGCGCGCCACCGTGGCATCGCGCAGGAAGATGCTTTCGGTCACTTCGATCTCAAGCCGTTCGGGGCGCAAGCCGCTTGCCGCCAGCGCTTCGACCACGTCGCCGTGGAAACCCGGTTCAAGCAATTGTTCGGGCGAGACGTTGACGTTGATCTTAATGTGATCGGGCCAGTTGCGTGCCTCTTCGCAGGCCTTGCGCATCACCCACTTGCCGATCGGCACAATCAGGCGAGTATCTTCGGCGAGCGGAATGAACTTGGCGGGGCTGACAAAGCCGTGTTCCTTGCTGTTCCAGCGCACCAGCGCCTCGAACCCGACCACACTTTCGCTGCGGGCATCGACCACGGGCTGGTAGTGCAGCAGCATCTCGTTACGGCCCAACGCCTTGCGCAGCGCGACTTCAAGCGAGCGCCGTTCTTCGGCGGAGGCGTGGAGCGCAGGTTCAAACCGGCAATGCTCGCCGCCGCCCATGTCCTTGGCCTGATACAGCGCAAGGTCGGCATTGCGCATAAGTTCCTCAACGCTGTACCCATCGCGCGGCCCTTCGGCAGAACCGACGCTCGCGCCGACATACAGCGTGTGATGATCCACCTGATAGGGCTCGGTCAGACGCTGGATCACCCGTTCGGCCAGATCGCGCACCATGGTGGGCGAATTGACCTCACGGATAACGATTGCAAACTCATCGCCGCCAAGACGGCCGCAGAGCTGATTTTCGCCCATCAGCGATTGCAACCGGGCCGAAACCTGCGCCAGCAGCTTGTCGCCGGTGAGGTGGCCGAGCGAATCGTTCACCGACTTGAACCGGTCCAGATCGACCATCAGCAACGCGCAGCGCGAACGCCATTGGGCGGCATAGCGCAATGCCTCGCCCAGCGTTTCGGTCAGTTGGAGGCGGTTGGGCAATTGCGTCAACGTGTCATAGCGCGCGAGATAGGCGATCTTCTCGGACGAATTGCGCTGTTCAGTCACATCCGATCCCACGCCGCGAAAGCCCAGGAAACGGCCCTGTTCATCGCGCATCGGGGTGCCCGAAAGTTCCCACCAGCGCTCCTCGCCAAGGATCGATACCTGCACCAGCAGGTTGGAAAAGTTCTCGCGGTTCTTCAGCCGCTCGGCCAGATCGTGCATGCTGGGCGGAAACTGCCCGCTTTCCCACTTGCTGCCAGCAATCATTTCCAGCAGCGGGCAGCCTTCGATGCTTTCTTGTGAGCGCCCCAGAGCAAAGGCAAATCGCGGGCTGACCGCGCGCAGGCGGCGGGACGGATCGACCTGCCACAGCCAGTCAGCCTCGTTCTCTTCAAACTCGCGCAGCAGCAGCGAGACGACCTCTTCCTTCTCGGTGACCATCGCTTCGGCCATGCGCGCAGTCAGGTAGGTGCGGCCGACCTCGATCGTGCCGACTATGGTTGCCACCAGCATCAGCACTACCGCAACCATCGCCAACCAATACCCGTCCATCCCCAATGGGATCATCGCCGCCGCGCTGATAATCGCGCTGAAGCACAGAATACCAATCGGGGCCGCAGTGTAGAAAAACACCGAACCTGCCACCATCAGCGCGACAATCATCAACAGCGCCATGAGGTCGCCATCGGTGCCAAAATACGGGAACCCGGCGATGGCCCCAGCCCAGACCAGCGCCGACATCACTGCGGTCTTGGTCTGGCGGTTCAATTCGCCGCGAGTGATCCGGCGGCGCTGCGTATCGGCCAGCGCCACGTCGATCCGGTAGCCGCGCATATGCACCGCCGCCAGCAGCGCCATCCATACGCCGATCCCGATGAAGCCAACCGAATCGAGGTAGATCAGCGCCACGAAGACCGCCAACAATGCGTGCGAAAACACCCGGTAGAATGCGATCTTGGCGAGCGAGGAATATTGCAGCCCGCGCAGGCGCGCCCATTCCACATCGCCCTTGTCCGAAAGGCCAAGCACGGCCGCTACCGACAATTCGGGCGGGGATGACGATACGACAGGAAGGGTAGGTTCGGTCACGGTGCCCGCGTTTACCCTGCCAAAGGTTATGGCCGGGTAAAGCCCGTGAAATTTTGCGGGAATCGATGGTTAATGGCCGCGCCTATTCGACAGTCACCGACTTGGCGAGGTTGCGCGGTTGATCCACGTCCGTACCTTTGATCAAGGCAACATGATAGGCCAGAAGCTGCACCGGGATCGCATAGACCAGCGGCGCGATCAGCGGGTGGACCACCGGCATTTCGATCGTGGCGATGCAGCCCTCGCCTGCCTCGGCGATCCCCTTGACATCGGAAATCAGCACCACCTGCCCGCCGCGCGCGCGCACTTCTTCCATGTTGGAGACGGTCTTTTCAAACAGTGGGCCAGATGGCGCAATCACCACCACCGGCACGGCATCGTCGATCAGCGCAATCGGGCCGTGCTTCATCTCGCCAGCGGCATAGCCTTCGGCGTGGATATAGCTGATTTCCTTCAGTTTCAGTGCGCCTTCCAGCGCCAACGGATATTCCTGCCCGCGCCCCAGATACAGCACATCGCGCGCCGGGGCGATCAGATGCGCCATCGCGGCGATGCCATCATCATGCGCCAGCGCGGCGTTGAGCGCAGCCGGCGCTTCGAGCAGATGGCGCACAATCTCGGCCTCCTCGTCTCGCGTCAACCGGCCCTTCTTGACGGCCAAATGCGCCGCCAGCGCGGCCAGCACGGCGAGCTGGCAGGTGAACGCCTTGGTCGACGCCACCCCGATTTCCGGCCCGGCATGGGTGGGCAGCAGCAGATC
>JAKFWB010000125.1 GCA_021732945.1 Porphyrobacter sp. | reverse complement strand
GAGATCGAACTTGTCGCGCGCGCTGGCCATTTCGCCCATGTCGAGCGCGACGGCCTCGAACACTGGGAAGCGCGCGTCATCATCGGGCGGGCCCAGCGCCACGATCGTCTCGCGGTCGATGGCGCAGGGCAGGACGAAGCCATCATTGTAATCGACATGCTCGCCGATCAGATTGACCCGGCCCGGCGCGGCGAAGAAGCGCGTCGGTTCCGCGCCATAGGCCAGTCGGAAGCCTTGGCGGGCGCGGGCGACCAAACGTGCGCGGCGATCCATCATGCCTCCCTTTCACGCGCCCGGTAATGCACCAGAGGGCAGGCATCGCGCAACATCGCAGCCGCGCGTTCGGGGGTGAGGTCGCGCTGCGGTTCGGCCAGCATCTCGTAACCGACCATGAATTTGCGCACCGCAGCTGAGCGCAGCAGCGGCGGGTAGAAATGGGCGTGGAGCTGCCAATGGTCGATGTCTGGCATGCCAAAGGGTGCCTGATGCCAGCCCATCGAATAGGGAAAGCTGGTCTCGAACAGATTGTCGTAGCGGGTGGTGAGCGCCTTCAGCACTGCCGCCAGACTATCCCGCTGTGCATCCGTCAGCTGCGGCATCCGCTGGACGGCAAAGCGCGGCAGCAGCAGTGTTTCGAACGGCCATGCCGCCCAGAAGGGGACGATGGCGAGCCAATCATCGTTGACCTCGACCACCCGCTCACCCGCCGCCTCGCGCTCCGCCACATCGATGAGCAGCGACCCCTCGTACCATTCGCGATGTTCGCGCAGGCATTGATCCTCGCGTGCAACCTCAATCCCCCAGTGCTCAGTCGCCCACACCTGCCCGTGGGGGTGCGGGTTGGAACAGCCCATCATCGCGCCCTTGTTCTCGAAAATCTGCACGTTGCCGAAACGCGCGCCGAGTTCGGCGGTCTGGGCCGCCCACATGTCGATGACTGCGCGGATGCTCGCCAGTGGCAGTTCGGGCAGGCTCCTGGAATGATCGGGCGAAAAGCAGATCACCCGGCACAGGCCAGCCGACGCCTCGGCGCGGAACAGCGGATCGTGATTGATCTCGGCCAGCTGGTCTTCGGCGAGTGCCGGGAAATCGTTGTCGAACACATAGACCCCGTCATACGCGGGGTTCGTCTCGCCCCCCACGCGGGCATTGCCGGGGCACAGGTAGCAGGCGGGATCATAGGCTGGCGGCGGCGGATCGGGCTCGCTCACCTCGCCCTGCCACGGCCGCCCCATCCGCTGCGGAGAGACCTGCACCCAGCCGCCACTGAGCGGGTTGTAGCGGCGGTGCGGGCGGGTGAGGTCGAGGCTCATCGGAAGGTCTCATCCCCAGGCCGCTCGGCCAGCTGCGCAAACACCTTGCGCGGTGCAAAGCTGGCCCGCCCGCCGAGCGCAAAGCGGTTGAAGGCGAGCGCAGCGATCACGCTTGTCCCCAAAGTCACCACCATGAAGTCGATGTAATGCAAGCTGATCCCGCCGCTCGGCTGCCACACGAAGGTGTAGAACGCATAGAGGGCAAAGCCCCACACCACGCCCACAATCGCAGCGCGCGATTCCACCCCGGTGAACAATAGCCCGACGATAAAGGCCGACAGAATCGGCATCGAGCTGAGCCCGTTCAATTGCTGGAGCAGGTTGATGATGCTCGTCGCGGTCGCGAACACCGGCACCAGCGCGATTGACGTCAGCGTCAGCACCGTTGTCACCACGCTCGC
This sequence comes from Porphyrobacter sp., assembly GCA_021732945.1. Lineage (GTDB taxonomy): Bacteria > Pseudomonadota > Alphaproteobacteria > Sphingomonadales > Sphingomonadaceae > Erythrobacter. The sequence goes on along the minus strand of JAKFWB010000125.1, from coordinate 3,532 downwards.
CAGGCGCCATTCATTGGCGGGCTTGCCCACGAACTTGTCATGAAAATCGACCGAATAGAGGCCCACGGCCGCGTTCATCACCGCCGCCGTGTGCGCGATCACCGCTGCGGCGATGGCGGCAGCGAACACGCCTGACAGCCACGGCGGCAGCACCTCGCCCACCAAGCGGCCATAGGCGGCATCGTTGATATCACCGAACAGCTGGAAGGCGACCACGCCGGGGATCACTACAATCGCCGGGATAATCAGAATGCGGATGCAGGCAGCGGCCAGCACGCCCTTCTGCGCCTCACGCACAGTGGGGGCGGCCATCGCCTTCTGGGTGATCGGCTGATTGGTGGACCAGTAATAGATCTGGATGAAGATCATGCCGGTGAACAATGTGTGGAACGGGATCGGCGAATCCGCCGCGCCCACCATCGTCAGCCGCTCAGCCGGCACGCCGCGCGCGATGTTCCAGTCGACCGCGTTCAGGGCGAGGATCACGATCAGCACCGCGATGGCGAGCACGCCAATCCCGGCATAGGTCTCCATCACCGCCACCGCGCGCAGGCCCCCCGCCATGGTATAGGCCGCTGCGACCACCCCCAGAAACGCTGCCAACACCAGCAGCGGCAGATCGATCCCCGCTGTCTTGAGAAACAGCGCGCCCGAATAGAGCCCCGCTGGAAGGTAAATCAGCACCATCCCGAACAGGAACAGCGCCGACACCAGCGTGCGGATGCCGCCGCCGCCATAGCGCTGTTCAAGCAGCTCGGTCACGGTCGTCACGCCGGAGCGGTAATAGATCGGCACGAACACGAAGGCGAGGATCAGCAGGCCGACAAATCCGCTGATTTCCCACCACGCCAGCAGCAGCATCTGGTTGCCGTTCATTCCCACCAGCTGATCGGTCGAGAGGTTGGTCAATGTGATCGATCCCGCCACGAACAGCCACGACAGCTGCTTGCCCGCCAGATAGATGTCAGTGCGCGAGCCATCATGCTTGCCGCGCCGCACGGTAAGCCAAGTTGCCAGCGCCACCAGCGCGGTGATGCCGAGGCACACCGCGATCTGAATCATACCGGCGCCAGAATCCGTAGTCGCCATCGCATCGAACATTGCGCGCTTTCCCCTCTCGTCGGCTGCGGTTACAGCGCATTGCCGGGTGGCGGGCAAGCCTTGTGGCGCTGTTCATCACCGGGCGCGGATGGGAGAGACGGGTTGGAGTATGTGCGGCTCGATGGCGACGCGCTGACTCTGGTGTTCGCGCTGGAGGAGGGCGGGGCCGCTGACCTTGCCTATCTTGGTGCACGCCTGCCTGAGGGCGAAGACCTCGCCATGCTCGCAGCGGCCAGCGCACGCGGGCGGCATGAGAGCCAGCCCGATGTGCCGCCGGTGCCGGGCTTGCTGCCCGAACGCAAGGCCGGATGGAGCGGGACGCCGGCCATACGCCTCAGTGAACGGTGCGAGCACTCTTGCATCGAACTCGCCACCGATTTCCGATTGGCCGCATGGGAGCAAAATCCGACCGAGCTGATCCTGTACTACGTCGACACTTTGTTCGACCTCGAAATCGATCAACGCTGGTGGATCGGTGCAGCGGGCATGGTTTTCACCAACGCCATGATCATGAATCCGGAAAAGCGCAATTTCGTACTGGATCGGCTGAACGCGCTTTGTCTCCCCATTCCATCCCGCTTTACCCGCCTCACCAGCTTCTCCGGGCGTTGGGCCGGGGAGATGCGCGAGGATAGCCGCCCGATTGCACCTGACGGCTGGTCGCGTGCATCGGTCTGCGGAAAGCCCGGTTTTGGCGGCGGCAACTGGCTGATCCTTGAAGACCCTTCGTCGGGTGAAGTGCTCGGCGCTCACCTCGCTTGGAGCGGCGATCACGATGCGCGGATCGATGCCGACAAGGTGGGTAGCGCCGATGGCCGCGCGATGCTCCAGATGGGCGCAGCATGGGGCGGAGGCGAAGTCGATCTGGGTCACGCACTCAGCTACGCCACGCCCACAGCGATGTTCACATTTGCCCCGGATCGTTCCACCCTTGCGCAGCGATTTCACGAACATACACGCGCCCAGGTTCTTCCAGGACGCAAGGACTGGGGCCCGCGCAAGGTCCACCTCAATTCGTGGGAGGCGCTCGGGTTCAATCTCACCGAACCCGCGCTGATCGCGCTGGCCGAGGATGCCGCATCGCTCGGGATTGAACGCTTCGTGCTCGACGATGGCTGGTTCGGCGGGCGGCGCGACGACACCTCAAGCCTTGGCGACTGGACAGTGTCGCCCGATGTTTTACCTCAGGGCCTTGCCCCGCTGATCGACCGCGTTCACGCGCTCGGCATGGATTTCGGCCTGTGGGTCGAGCCCGAAATGGTCTCGCCCGACAGCGACCTCTACCGCGCGCACCCGGATTGGTGCCTGCATCTTGAGGGTCGCGAGCGCCCGACCATGCGCGGGCAGCTGGCGCTCAATCTGGCGCGGCCAGAGGTGGTCGATCACCTGTTCGCCGCGCTTGATGCGCTGCTGCGCGAATACCGGATCGCCTACCTCAAATGGGATCACAACCGTGACCTGTTCCCCTCGGCGACGGGGCAGACCGAGGGTTTTTACGCCTTGCTCGACCGGCTGCGCACCGCGCATCCCCATGTCGAAATCGAAAGCTGTTCGAGCGGCGGGGGGCGGATCGACTACGGCGTGCTCGCCCGCACCCACCGCGTCTGGCCGAGCGACAACAATGACGCGATTGAACGCCTGCGGATCATCCCCGCATGGTCGCAGTTCCTGCCGCTGGAAGTGCTCGGCAGCCATGTCGGCCCTTCGCCCAATCCGATCACCGGGCGGCGCATAAGCATGGACTTCCGCGCAAAGGTCGCGATCTTCGGCCACATGGGGGTCGAGGCTGACCCGGCGCGGATGAGCGAGGATGAACGCGCTATCCTCACCGCCCACATCGCACTCTACAAGGCGTGGCGCGAGGTGCTGCATCAGGGCGCGCTGTGGCGGCTGTCGCATCCCGATCCCTCGGTGACGGGGATGATGGTGACCCACGGCGACAAGGCACTGGCGCTGGTCGCGCAGACGGCCTTCTCGCCAGTGTTCGACGCTGCGCCCGTGCGCCTCACCGGGCTGGAGCCTGAGGCGCGCTACCGCGTGACCTTGCCCGAACCATGGCCGCCCAAGGCTCGCCACTACCTCGCCAATCCCGATGTTTGGCGCACTGGCCTCACCCTGTCAGGCTCGGCGCTGATGACACAAGGCCTTGCCCTCCCCCTCACCCACCCCGAAACCGCGTGGCTGATCGCGCTGGAGAGATTGCCGCAATGAAACTCGGCTGCTGCTACTATCCCGAACATTGGCCCGAAGCGATCTGGGCCGAGGACGCGCAGCGCATGGCGGCTATGGGCCTCTCCCTCGTTCGGATCGGCGAATTCGCGTGGAGCCGGATCGAGCCCGAGCCGGGGCGGTATGAGTGGGGCTGGCTCGACCGCGCGATTGAGACATTGGAGGCAGCGGGCCTGCAAATTATCCTAGGCACCCCCACCGC
>JAKFWB010000370.1 GCA_021732945.1 Porphyrobacter sp. | reverse complement strand
GGCCCGAATTGCGCTTGATCAGGTTGTGCATGATCAGCGCCCCCCGCCCAACGTCGCAAAACCGGCTTCAAACGCCTGCGCCGCATAATCATCGGAATAGGGATCAGCATCGAGCGTGCCGACCGCTTCGCCCGGCGTCAGGCGCACGTGGAGATAGGGCATCCAGACATCGCCATAATCGGCCTTCTGATACCACACGTCGATCACGTCATAGCTAGCCCACATGCCATCGGGTTCGCGCAGGCGAAGGCCTTCGCCGATGCGCGGCACGGCGGCAAAGCGGACGCGGTCCTGAGTCTGGTGGGTCTCGTTCTGGACTTCGATTTCTATCACGGTGGCGGTCCCTGGTCTTGGGACTCAGGTGATAGGCAGCAATGCTTTATGATTTACCAACGCGCCGCGATAAGTGCGCGCGGCTGTAACTTATTCGGTTGCAGCCGCTGCCTTTTTGGCGGGAGCCTTCTTTTTGGCCGCAGCTTTCTTGGGCGCCGCTTTCTTGGCCGCAGGCTTTTTGGGTGCCGCCTTCTTGGGTGCGGCCTTCTTGGGTGCGGCCTTCTTTTTGCCCTTCTTGGCAGGCGGCCCCTTGGCGATCCGCGCGTCGATCAGCGCGATGGCGATGTCGAAGGAGACATCCTCGGGCTTCATGTCCTTGGGAATGGTCGCATTGGTGGTACCATCGGTAACATAGGGGCCAAAACGGCCCGGCATGACCTTGATTTCCCCGCCCGATGTCGGGTGCGCGCCGAGGGTCGCGATTGGTTCCGACTTACCCCGCGCTGCCGCCCCGCGGTTGGCCGCCTGTGCCAGCAGATCGACCGCGCGGTTCATGCCGACTTCGAAGATCTCGGTATAGCTTTGAAGGTTGCCATAGATATCCCGGCCCTCGGCGTTCTTTGACCGGACCGCAGGGCCAAACTTCCACGCCCCGGCCTCAATAGGATTGCCAGTGTCAGGATGCGGCCCAAGGATAAGCGGCAGGTCGAGCATCTTGCCCGCCCAATCGAGATCAAAATCCGCAATACCCTCAGGGATCGAGGCGCGTTTCTTGTCCCCGTCGACATCCATTTCGACATAGGGGCCATAACGACCGGACTTGCGATAGATATCCGCTCCGGTGCGCGGGTGCTGGCCCATGACGCCGTCACCCGCCGTTGCATCGCTGCCTTCCATGGGCGGGCCGAAGGCGCGGGTGAACTTGCATTCGGGATAATTCTGGCAAGCGATGAAAGCGCCGTTCTTGCCCCCGCGCAGTGAGAGGCGGCCGCCAACGCGGCCATCCTTGGCGCATAGTGGGCAGAAGCGCGGATCATTGCCATCTTCGCGCGGGGGAAACAGGAAATCGGCGAGATATTCGTCCAACGCCTCGGTCACTTCCGAGGGCAGCTTCTCCATCACCTCGTCAGCCTTGGGCTTGAAGTCCTTCCAGAAGCGGGCGAGCACCGCCTTGTAATCCTCACGCCCGTCGGAGACGACGTCGAGTTCGTCTTCCATGCCCGCGGTGAAATCATAGGCGACATAGGTGGGGAAAAAGCGTTCGAGGAAGGCGGTCAGCAATCGGCCGGATTCTTCCGCAAAGAAGCGGTTCTTCTCCATGCGGACATAGGAACGATCGCGCAGGGTCTGGATGGTCGAGGCGTAGGTCGATGGCCGCCCGATGCCGAGTTCTTCGAGACGCTTGACCAGCGACGCTTCGGAGAAACGCGGCGGCGGCTGGGTGAAATGCTGGGTCGCATCGACCGCACGCTTGGCCGGACAATCGCCGTTCTTCAGCGCTGGGAGCAGGCTGCCGTCCTCATCGTCAGAATCATCGAAGCTTTCCTGATAGACGGCGAGGAAGCCGGGGAACTTCACCACCTGTCCGGTGGCGCGCAATTCGTGCTGCCCGGTGGGATCGCGGAAGGTGACCGTTGTGCGCTCCAGCTGCGCGGTGGCCATCTGGCTCGCCATCGCGCGCTTGAAGATCAGATCGTAGAGCTTGGCCTCGTCCCCGCTGCCAACGCGGTCACGGGTGAAATCGGTCGGCCGGATCGCTTCATGCGCTTCCTGCGCGTTCTTGGCCTTGGTGCTGTAAAAACGCGGCTTTTCCGGGCGGTAATCTTCGCTGAACCGCGCCGCGATGGCATCGCGCGCCGCCATAATCGCGCTCATATCCATCTGCACGCCGTCGGTCCGCATGTAGGTGATCGCACCCGCTTCGTAGAGCGATTGCGCCAGCCGCATCGTGTGCTGGGCCGAATAGCCGAGTTTGCGGGCGGCCTCCTGCTGCAAGGTCGAAGTGGTGAACGGCGGCGCGGGGTTGCGCTTGACCGGCTTGGTCTCAACGCCTTCGACGGTGAAGCGCCCGGCTTCAACCGCGGCCTTGGCTTCCAGCGCAATGCCTTCAGCGCCGAGGCTCAGCTTCTCCAGCTTCTCGCCCCGGAATTTGACGAGCCGCGCGTCAAACGCGGTGCCATCATGCATCATCCGCGCGACGACGCTCCAGTATTCATCGGCCCGGAAGGCCTCGATCTCGCGCTCGCGCTCGACGATCAGCCGCAGGGCGACCGATTGCACGCGGCCCGCGCTCTTGGCCCCCGGCAGCTTGCGCCACAGCACCGGCGAGAGGGTGAAGCCGAACAGGTAATCGAGCGCACGGCGCGCCAGATAAGCGTCAATCAACGGCTGATCGAGCTCGCGCGGCTTGGCCATCGCCTCGGTCACTGCTTGCTTGGTGATCGCGTTGAAGGTCACCCGGTCGACCAGCGCGGGAACGCTTTTGCGCTTCTTCAGCAGTTCCAGCACGTGCCAGCTGATCGCTTCGCCTTCGCGGTCAGGGTCAGTCGCCAGCACCAGCCGGGTCGCGCCCTTGGCGGCGTCGGCGATGTCCTTGAAGCGGCTTTGCTTGTCGCGGTAGAGTTCCCACTCCATCGCGAAATCGGCATCGGGATCGACGCTGCCATCCTTGGGCGGCAGATCGCGGACATGGCCGTAGGACGCGAGAACCTTGAAGTCCTTGCCGAGATATTTCTCGATAGTCTTCGCCTTGGCGGGGGATTCAACGATGACAAGCTGCATGGCGGTGAGGTTTTGAAATCCTTTACGTGTGCGTACGCGCGATGGTGGGATCGCATGCAGCGCCACGTCAAGCGGAGAGAATGGCGGCTCCGGTGGCCCAGAAGTCTAACCGAAGCAAGTGGGACATAATGCGCAATTGCCTAAGGTGCCCTCCCGATTGCCAAGATATGGAGTCCAACAATGATCAAACTCCCCTGCAAAACCCGCGCTGCCCATGTCGTCACGCTCGCTGCAACCGCGCTCACAGCTTGTGCGCTCACTGCACCGCCTTCGGTCGCGCAAGGCAGAGCTGATAGCGGCGCCCCAACCGTGGCCACCATGCGGACTGCCGATGGATCGCAAGTCGGCACGATCAGCTTCAGACAGGCCGAACACGGTGTGATCGTGACCGCAAAGGTGCGCGGTTTGCCGTCAGGCCAGCACGGAATGCACATTCACCAGACTGGCGCATGTACGCCCAGTTTCGATGCGGCAGGAGGGCATTTCAATCCCGCCGCGACTGAGCACGGGTTTCACAGCGCAGCGGGCTACCACGCCGGCGATCTGCCCAATCTCGACATTGCGGCAGACGGCACTGGCGAGGTGGAGTTTTTCGTGCCGCAACTGAGCCTCACTGATCGGACCAGTGACCGCCGCCCTCACACCCTCGCCGATGCCGATGGCGCAGCGATTATCATCCATGCCGCTGGCGACGATTACCGCACGATGGCGTCGAGCGGCCGACGGCTGGCCTGCGGTGTGATCGTGCCAGCAGGCGGCTGATCACCCGAAAACCTCTTCGATCGCAGTATCCTCTGGCCCCAGCAGCTCGTAGGTCGCGACCTAAAGGCCTAGCAATGCCAGCGGCAAAAAGTGCGCCGCGACCATTTCGATCGACCTTACGCCGCGATAGATTTCGGGCCCGTCAACCGTGCTGCCAATCGCACTGATGACCGTGCTGACGAAGCTCACGATTACAAACAGCAGCATCACCGCGCCCGCCACCTTGGTGGTGTTGCCGCGCACCGCAACCCAACTGCCACCCGCCGCTGCAAACACGCCGAGTCCGCGCGCCACTACAAAGGCCGGAGCGGCGATCCAGCGTGCCACAAGGAATAGTCCCGGCAGTATGAACAACCCGAGGCCGAAAATGATCGGGAAAATCAGCACCAAGGCGAGGCCGATAAAGGCAAGGAAGTGGTTGCGCTGAGTCTCCAGCATCCCGCGCGCCTTCAACAGCGCGTGGAACAACCAGTGCTGTCCGGCAAGATAGGCAACAAGCCCCGCGCCGCCGCCAAGGTTCTGGCCGACCAGCGGTAACAGCAAAGCGGCAGCCACCAGAATGGCGAGATAGGCAGCGATCTGCCGCCAGATGAGCCGCAGATTTTCGAAAGACCGCGCCATCAGCGTGCCAAAATCGACGTCGCGCACAGCGCCGTATCGCCCGCTCATCCCCCCAACCCCGCGCCCGAGCGCCGCACCAGCCCGCTGCCTTCGCGGTCCAGCTCGCCCGCGAGTTCGAGTTCGAGCAGCGCCATGTGCACCGCCGCCGCGCTCGCGCCCGATTGGCGGATCAGTTCGTCAATGCTGATCGGAGCGGATGAGAGCAGCGCGGCGATGGCCTCGGTGCCGCCCGCGTCCCATTCGGCGTCGGCGAGTTCGGCATAGTCGAAATCGGACGCGCCTTCCGCAACACGGTACCGCGAGCGGGTCTCGCCAGTGAAGCTTTGCAGCAATTCCACCACCTCCTCGGGCGTCTGCACCAGCACCGCGCCTTCGCGGATCAACTGGTTGCAGCCCAAGGCGCGCGCGTCGAGCGGGGAGCCGGGGATCGCCATCACCTCGCGCCCCGCTTCGCCCGCCAGCCGCGCGGTGATCAACGAGCCCGACTGCGGCGCGGCCTCGACAACCAGCGTGCCGAGCGCCAACCCCGCGATGATGCGATTGCGCGAGGGGAAATGCCGCCCGCGCGGCTCGGTGCCGGGGGGCTGTTCGGCGATCAGCAGCGCCTCGCTCGCGATGCGTTCCTGCAGGGCTTCGTGCTGCGGCGGGTAGGTGATGTCGATCCCGCTGGCGATCACGCCGATGGTGTGCGGAAAGGCGCCCTCGTGCGCCGCGCCGTCGATGCCGCGAGCGAGGCCCGAGACGACGGTGAACCCCGCCTCGGCCAGGGCCGCGCCGAAATCGCGCGCCAGCTTGACCGCCGCCGCACTGGCATTGCGCGCGC
>JAKFWB010000483.1 GCA_021732945.1 Porphyrobacter sp. | reverse complement strand
GCGATCGGCGATTTCAAGCGGCCTGACCGGATCGTGATCGGGGCCGAGGATGAGTTCGGCCGCGAGGTGATGCGCGAGGTCTATCGCCCGCTGTTCCTCAACGAAAGCCCGATCCTGTTCACCTCGCGCCGCACCAGCGAGCTGATCAAATACGCCGCCAACGCCTTCCTTGCGACCAAGATCACCTTCATCAACGAGATGGCCGATCTGTGCGAGAAGGTCGGCGCGAATGTGCAGGACGTGTCGCGCGGGATCGGGATGGACAACCGCATCGGCGCCAAGTTCCTGCACGCCGGTCCCGGCTATGGCGGCAGCTGCTTCCCCAAGGATACGCTCGCGCTGCTCAAGACCGCCGAAGATTACGACAGCCCGACGCGGATCGTGGAAGCCGTGGTCAAGGTCAATGACAGCCGCAAGCGTGCGATGGGCCGCAAGGTCGTCGATGCATTGGGCGGGGTTGAGGCAGCGCGCGGCAAGAAGGCGGCGCTGCTCGGCCTCACCTTCAAGCCCAACACCGATGACATGCGCGACAGCCCCGCAGTTGCCGTGGCGCAGACGCTGATGGACGCGGGCGTGGCCGTCAGCGCCTATGACCCCGAAGGCATGGAGCAGGCCCGCCCGCTGCTGCCCGAAGTGACCATGTGTGACAGCCCTTACGCCGCGATCACAGGGGCAGACGTGGTGGTGATCGTGACCGAATGGGACGCCTTCCGCGCGCTGGATTTCCGGCGGGTGAAGGAACTCGCCAACGCCCCGGTGCTGGTCGACCTGCGCAACATCTACAACCCGGAGGACATGGCGGCGGCCGGGTTCACTTACGTTAGTGTAGGTCGGGTTTAGCCCCCGCGATCAGTTCGGGCTAAGCTTGTCGAAGCCCTGCTTTTCCTTTTTGCAAACTGAGTCAAAGAAGGGCAGTCCTTCGACAAGCTCAGGACGAACGGGAATGGGGCGAGCACCCGCTCCATCTCCGTATCAGGGGGCCATCATAAGCCGGGTTCTGTCTCCTCAGGCGGTATCCCTTGCGGGACGGGCCTGCGGTGGCAGCCATTCATCTGCTCGCCGGATTGCTCCGGCGCTCTAGCAGCCAACCCGGGCCGCTCAGGGCGAAACACCCCTACCCACCTTGCGATGGGCGCGCGGCCCCTATTCGGCCTTGCTCCGGGTGGGGTTTGCCATGCGGTTGCTGTTGCCAGCCCCCCGGTGCGCTCTTACCGCACCCTTTCACCCTTGCCTGTCCCCCGAATCAAGTCCGGGGCCATCGGCGGTTTGCTCTCTGTGGCACTTTCCCTTGCGCCCCTTGCGGGGCACCGGCGGGCGTTACCCGCCACCCTTGTTTCGTGGAGCCCGGACTTTCCTCGCGCTCTTACGGGCACGCGGCTGCCTCAGGCCCCCTGACAAGGCCGCCTATAGGCCCGCAGACGAAGGTAGGAAACCCCCAGCCTGCTACCGCGTCCGCCCTTGATCGCGGCCCTGCAGCAATTGCCACAGGATCGCGGCGATCTCGCCATCCGGCACACCAGTGATGCGGTGCGGACGCCAGCGGCGCTCGAACGCTTCGACCACTTTCACCTGATCGGTGATGTCATAGCCGAACCGTTCCAGCGCGAGGAAGAATGCCCCGTCATTGTGGAACGGATTGCCCGCTGCCAGGCATTCGGGCTGCGGCAGGCACAGCTTGTATTCGGCCAGCCGCTCCCACGGAAATAGCTCACCTGGATCGGTCTTGCGCATCGGGGCGACGTCGGAATGGCCGACCACATTTGCGCGCGGGACATCATACTGCTGCACCATCCGCGCCAATAGCGGGATCAGCGCGTCGATCTGCGCGTCAGCGAAGGGCCGGTAGCCCCCATTCTCGGGCGCATGACCCGGATGATCGAGCTCAATCCCGATGCTGGCCGAGTTCACATCGGGAATACCGCGCCAGAACGAAGCCCCAGCGTGCCACGCGCGCCGGTCTTCGGGCACCAGCCGGATCACTTCGCCTTCTTCGGTGATGCAGTAATGCGCGCTGACCGAGGCGGCAGGATCGCACATCCGTTCAAGCGCGGTCTCGACCGGTTTCATTTCGGTGTAATGGAGCACCACCATGCTGATCGGCAGCGTGCGCGGCCCGTGGTTGGGCGAGGGAACCTCGCGGTGCACCAGTTCGTCGCCCCCCAGCATGACGCGCTGCCCTAACCGATCATGCCTTCAGGCACCGGCAGCACCGCGCCCAGCACCAGCGCGCCATCGCCAAGCTTGTATTGCAGGCCGCCGTCCATTTCCTCGGCCAGCACCGCGATAATGTGCGCGGCGGCCGTGCGGCTGGTGATTTCATTGTCGGCAAGATCGCCCTGCAAAGCGCGGCCGATGATCTCGTCAAACGCGATCCGATCGCCGCGCGCGCGGGCCACGATCTCCACCGCCCCGTCGCGCCGCTCGGCTCCGATATCAAGCGTGCCGCCGCGCACCAGCGCATCAAGCGCGATCTGCGCAAGGTTCAGCAGCACCTTGATCGCAGGCTTGGGCAGGCTCGGTTCAGGGATCGCCCAGTTGATCGTCACCCGTTTGGACTCCGGGGCCAGCGCTTCGACTACGCTGCGCGCCTCATCAATCGGGATCGCCTCACCAAATCCGCCCGCAGCGCCGAACGCCAGCCGGAAGAACTTGAGCTTGTCAGTGCTGATCCGGGCCGATTGTTCGAGCAATTCCATGCAGCGCGCGCGCATCTGCGGGTCCTGCTCGTCCGCCAGCAGCTCCAGCCCATTGGCGAGCGCACCCACAGGCGACAGCATATCGTGGCACAGGCGCGAGCACAGCATCGCGGCAAGATCGGTTTGCGAAATCATGGAGTGGTTCAGGTCCAGCCGTGTTGGAGACACATGTTACACTGTCTAAGAGCAAAAAATCCACCTTGCCTAGGGCCGCACGGCCGTGGCCGGACGGAATGGGCGGAAAAGTCGTTCATGGGTGTGCGCATGGGCATCTTCTTACCCTTCGGTCACGCGGTAGGAAAGCGCGGTGAAGCCCTCACCTGCGTCCTGCCAGAACCGCAAGTCCTCGCCCGCAATGATCGCCCAGACCCGCCCGTCGCCCGCCGCTATGGCGCGGTCGGTCGCGGAAGGGGCAGCCGGGCCTGCGGGGTGCGAGTGGAAATAGCCCACCACCTGCGCCCCGCCGCTGCGCGCGGCCCGGTGCCCATCGATCAGCGCTTGCGGGTCTATTTCGAAGTGCGTTGCGGGGGTGGGGTTAATGTTGGCGGCCTCACGGGCCTCGGCGATGTTGGCGCCTTGGCCCAGCAGTAAGCCGCAAGCCTCGTTGGGATACGCAGCGGCGGCGGCGGCACGCATCGCGGTGAGGGCTTCACTTGTCACTTCCAGTTCCATCACGCATGGCCATACCATGTCTGAACCCGAAATCATCACCGGCACCATCCCTGCATCTGGCCCCGCCCCCGCCCGGCTCGACAAGGCGCTGGCGGAAGCCACAGGCATGAGCCGCGCGCGGGTGCAGGGGTTGATTGATCAGGGCCGGGTCGATGTCGCGGGGAAAACCGCCACCGCCGCATCGATGAAGGTCGCCGCCGATACCCCGTTCCGCATCATCATCGCCGCCGCCATGCCCGCCGAAGCCGCGCCCGAAGCGATACCGCTCACCATAGCCTATGAAGACGCGCACCTGATCATTGTCGACAAGCCTGCGGGCATGGTGGTGCACCCGGCGGTGGGGAATATCACCGGCACACTGGTGAATGCACTGCTGCACCATTGCCGGGGCAACCTGTCGGGCATCAACGGCGTGGCGCGGCCGGGGATTGTCCACCGGATCGACAAGGACACATCGGGGCTGCTGGTGGTCGCCAAGTCCGATGCCGCGCATGAAGGCCTCGCCGTGCAATTCGCCGCGCATACCGTTCACCGCCGCTATATCGCGGTGTGCGCCGGGCACCCTTCGCCTGCTGAGGGCACGATCAATGCGCGCGTGGGCCGATCGGACAGTGACCGAAAGAAAATGACGGTGCTGCCCAACAATTCCTCACGCGGAAAAACCGCGATCACCCATTATGCCGTGCTTCAGCGGCTGGATCATGCCGCCATGATCGAATGCCGCCTTGAGACCGGCAGGACCCACCAGGTGCGCGTTCACTGCGCGTCAATCGGTCATGCTCTATTGGGAGACCCTGCTTATGGACGTACTCCGCAACCCCTGCGCGCCGTGCTGGATAACCTCGGCTTCCAGCGACAGGCGCTGCACGCCGCCGAGCTGGGATTTCAGCACCCGGTGACCGGCGAGTCGCTCCGTTTCCGCTCAGAACTGCCCGCCGATATGGCGGAACTTATCGACCAATTGGGTCGTTCTGATCGATGAAATGCGCATACAACCGCCCGGTTTTCGCGTATATATAGACCCGTGGCCCACCTGCGGGATGCCCATCAGGGGTCCCGCGCAAGCGGTCGACACAGAAAGGTTAGGCAAAGAGTGACAAAGTCAAAGACCACATCGGTCCCGGCGTTAAGCGGTGAGCAGAGCCTCAATCGCTACCTGTCGGAAATTCGCAAATTCCCGGTGCTGACGGCTGAGCAGGAATATATGCTCGCCAAGCGCTATCAGGAACACGAAGACCCTGAAGCTGCCGCCCAGCTCGTTTCCAGCCACTTGCGGCTCGTCGCGAAAATCGCGATGGGTTATCGCGGCTATGGCTTGCCCGTGGCGGACCTCATTTCCGAAGGCAACGTGGGCCTGATGCAGGGCGTCAAGAAGTTCGAGCCCGATCGCGGCTTCCGCCTCGCGACCTACGCGATGTGGTGGATCAAGGCCTCGATGCAGGAGTTTATCCTGCGCTCATGGAGCCTTGTCAAAATGGGCACCACTGCCGCCCAGAAGAAGCTGTTCTTCAACCTTCGTCGGATGAAGAAGCAGCTTGAAGCTTACGAAGACAGCGACCTGTCGCCCGAGGACGTGACCAAGATCGCCACCGATCTTGGCGTGCCGGAACAGGAAGTCGTCAACATGAACCGGCGGATGATGATGGGCGGCGATGCGTCGCTCAACGTCAGTCTGCGCGGGGACGAAGAAGGCGGCGGCGAATGGCAGGATTGGCTGACCGATGATCGCCCCTTGCAGGACGAAACCGTGGCCGAGGCTGAAGAAAGCCAGATGCGCATGGCGATGCTGAGCGAAGCGATGGGCAGCCTCAACGAGCGCGAGCGCCACATTCTGACCGAACGCCGCCTGACGGAAAAGCCGCAGACGCTGGAAGAACTGTCGCAGGCCTACGACG
>JAKFWB010000368.1 GCA_021732945.1 Porphyrobacter sp. | reverse complement strand
AGGCGAACAGCGCCAGCGCGACGGCTGCCGCCGCCGAGGTCAATCCCGCCACCCATTGCCAGCGCCGAACGCGCGCTTCGAGTGCGATCACATTGCTCGGCGCAGCAGCGGTATCGCCCACCGGAGCCACCACCGCCTGCTGCGCCGCAATCCGCGCCGCAATCCCGTCCCACACGTGCTCGCTCGGCTCTGCGCCGGGCATCGCATCGGTCAGCGGGGCAAACCAATTGTCCCACCATTCCTTGCGCCAGGCGAAGTCCGGGTCGGTCGCATATTTGCCGCGCGCGGCGAGCAGTTCCTCGCCTTCGAGCAAGCCCAAGGCCCATTCGGCAGCAATCATCGGATCGTCGCGCGTCGCTTCGGGTTCGGGAGTCGTATCGGGGCCGCTCATGCCGCTTCGCTCGCTTCCAGACAGGCGCGCAGCCGTTGCAGCCCGCGCCTGATCCAGCTTTTCATTGTGCCCAATGGGACATCGGCGGCTTCGGCCAGCTGCGCATAGGTCTGCCCTTCGAAAAACGCCGCGCGGATGTGGCCCTGCGTGCGATCATCGAGCGCGCCCAAGCACTTGTGGATCTGCGCCGCCTGTTCGGCATCGACCAGCAGCATGTCAGCCAGCGGCGTTTCATCGGCGAGCGGCGCGGCTTCCTCGACCGGCACTGCGCCGCTGCGCACCTTGCCCGTCCGCAGCCGGTCAATCGCCCGGTTGCGCGCGAACGCCGCCAGCCACGCGATCGGGCTCGCGCGGGCGGGGTCATAGCGGTCGGCCCGCTGCCACAGATTGACATAGACGTCTTGCAAGGCGTCCTCGGCTTCCTTTTGATCGCCCAAGATACGCAAGGTTATGCCGAACAGTTTCACCCGGGTGGCGCGGTAAATGTCTTCGAGCGCCGCCTGATCGCCCGCTGCCAGTCGCGCCATCGCATCGCGCAGCGCCTCGCGCGCTTCATCCGAGGTGGGACGCGGGCGCGCGGCCATCAGCTGCACCCGTGCCCGCAGGGGTTTTCGCCGCTCTCAACCTGCAAGGTCGAATGGCCAACCCCGAACCGCGTTTCGAGCGAGTCCGCCAGATCGCGCAGGAAACTGTCCGACGCAGGCCGCCCCGGCATTACCAGATGCGCTGTTAGCGCAGTTTCGGTGGTCGACATCGGCCAGACATGAAGATCATGCACCGCCGTCACTCCGTCAAAGCTGGCGAGGTGCGCCTTGACCTCAGCCAGATCGATCCGTGCGGGCGCCGCAAGCAGTCCCATTGCCAAACTATCGCGTGCCAGCCCCCATGTGCCCCAGCCGATCACCGCGACGATTACGAGACTCACCAGCGGATCGATCCACGAAAAGCCGGTGACAATGATCGCCACCCCGGCCACGACCACGCCTAGCGACACCAGCGCATCGGCGGCCATGTGGAGATAGGCTCCGCGGATATTGATATCCTCCTGACCGCGCATGAACAGCATGGCGGTCAACGCGTTGATGCCCACTCCGATCCCGGCCACCACCACCATCGCCATGCCTTCGGGCTGCTGCGGGGTCATGATCCGGTGGAAGGTCTCGATCAGGATCACTCCGATTGCGAAGGCCAGCAGCAAGGCATTGCCCAGCGCGGCAAGGATAGTCGAGCTCTTGAAACCATAGGTAAAGCGGCCCGACGGCGGCCGGCGCGCGGCGATGCTGGCAAACCAGGCCAGCACCAGCGCTAGCACATCCGACAGATTGTGCCCGGCATCGGCCACCAGCGCCATCGATCCATAGGCAAACCCGGCTGCCGCCTCGATCACGACAAAGGTGAGGTTCAGCCCGATCCCGATGGCAAAGGCGTTGCCGAAATTGGCCGGGCCATGATGGTGGCCATGCGCATTGCGCAGCCCGTGGCAATCGGAAGCGCCGTGGGCATGGTTATGGTGGGCATGGGCGTGCATTGTCAGTTACTGATAGCGGCAGGAAAGCCGCGCGTCACGCCTCTTGGAAGCGGCTGTCAGTCGTTGAGTTCGAGCCGTCGCTCAATCCGCTCAATGCGGGTCAGCAGGGAGGCATAACCCGTTTCGCGGCTGAGGTCGGCAACAACAAGACCCTGAATGTGATGCTTGACCGAGCGCAATTCCGCAGAGTTATCTTTCAACGCTTCGCGCACCTCGGCAACATCCGAGCGGAGTTGCTTGAGCGTTTCCAACAGCAGCTCATTTGTGACGTTGTTGACCATAGCCTTGATATAGCGTGATACCGCCCGTTCGCCAAGAGTGGACGCGCGTTGGCCCTATTCGTAGACGCAAGCATCCAGCCCATCACGCCGGACGATGCCGATGCGGCGTTCGATGCTGTTGCCGTGGCGCGCGAGCCACCCACCGGGGCCGATCACGGCGCGTTTCTTGGGGCTGGGCAGGGCGGCGGCCATGCGGCTCGCCTCGTCTGCGGAAAGGCGCGTGGCGGAGTGCTGGAAATATCGCTGCGCCCCGGCTTCCGCGCCGTAAGTGCCAATCCCGGTCTCAGCGACGTTGAGATACACCTCCATGATCCGCCGCTTGCCCCAGATCGTTTCGATCCAGAAGGTGAACCACGCTTCCAGACCCTTGCGGAAGAAGCCGCCGCCTTGCCACAGGAACACGTTCTTGGCGGTCTGCTGGCTGATGGTCGATCCGCCGCGCTCACGCTCTCCTGCGAGGCGTTCTTCGATGGCCTGCTCGATGGCTTCGGCATCAAAGCCGTAGTGCTCGCAGAAGCGCGAATCTTCGGCTGCGATTACGGCCGACACCAGATTGCGATCAATATTGTCGAGGCTTTCCCAATCCTTGGTTATGCCGTTTTCGTCCATCAGCATGGTCGCAGTGACGGGGATGGGGAGCCACTTGAACGCCACCACCAAGGCCAGCGACAGCACGATAAACCCGGCGATAAACTTGGCGGTGAAGCGTGCGACAGTGGCGATCATCCCCCTGCCTTAGCGAGTTGCAAGCGCGCGGGGAAGTATCGCCGCTTGTACACAGCATGTGCCTGTGCCTAGTTACCGACTGACAATCAGGGGAGTTCTTTCGATGCGCTTGCTTCACACCATAGCCGTCAGCACGCTGGCGCTTTGCGCCACGCTGGCCACGACCCCCGCCTTGGCCGAGGATGCCGCCACGGTGCGCGCGATTGAGGCAGAGTATGACAATTACCTTGCCCCGCTCTTCGTTGATTTTCATGAGAATCCCGAGCTCTCCTTCCTCGAAAACCGCACCGCGGCAAAGATGGCGGCGGAGCTGAAGGCGGCGGGGCTGGAGGTGACAACGGGCGTCGGCAAGACCGGCGTGGTCGCCATGCTGAAGAACGGGACAGGCCCGCTGATCCTGCTGCGCGCCGATATGGACGGGCTGCCGGTCGAGGAGAAATCGGGCCTCGGCTATGCCTCCAAGGCCAAGCAGATCGGTGAGGATGGCAAGGAATACAACGTGATGCACGCCTGCGGGCATGATGTTCACATCACCTCGATGGTGGGCACCGCGCGGCGGCTGATGGCGATGAAGGACAAGTGGAAAGGCACGCTGATGTTCATCGTCCAGCCCGCCGAAGAAGGCGTGCGCGGGGCCAAGGCGATGATGGCAGACGGGCTGTACGAGCGGTTCGGCAAGCCTGATTATGCGCTCGCCTTTCATGTCGCCGCCGAGCTGGAGACCGGCAAAGTCTCTGCTTCGGAGGGCATCCAGTATTCGTCGTCAGACTCGCTCGACATCATCGTCCCGGGCATCGGCACCCACGGCGCAGCGCCGCATCTGGGACGCGATCCGGTCTATATCGCCGCGCAAGTCGTCACCGCGCTACAATCGATCGACAGCCGCGAAATCGGCCCGCTGACGCCGGTGGTGGTGACGGTCGGAAGCTTCCACGCCGGGTCCAAGCACAACATCATCTCGGACGAGGCGAAGTTGCAAGTCACCGTGCGCGCCAATGACGAGGCGACACGCGAACAGGTGATCGCGACGATTGAGCGGATCGCGGTCAATATCGGCAAGGCGCATGGGTTGCCCGACAACCGCCCGGTCACCGTCACCCGCCTGTCCGGCACGCCCGTGACCAACAACAACCCCGCGCTCGCCCGCCGCCTCAACGCGGTAATGCAACGCGAGTTGGGTGAGGGGACCTTCGAGCCGTTCGAACAGCGCAACATGGGCGCGGAAGACTTCACCTATTTCGTGTCCGAGGAAACCGGCGTGCCGGGCTATTACTTCACCGTCGGCGGCACCACGCCGGAACGGATCGCGGCGGCGAAAGCGGGCGGCGCGCCGATTGCCGGGCACCACTCGCCGCTGTTCCAGATCGCGCCGCGCGAGAGCGTGGTGCTGGGGACGCGGGCGATGGTGGCGGCGGTGCTGGATTTGGCCCAGGCGAAGTAGAGGAGAGTCGAGCTGGACATCCGGTCGCATTGCCATCGCTGAGGAATCAATCTATCCCCCTGATCATGCGCGCTTTCCTATACCTTATTGCGCCCATTCTTGCTGCTCTCCCGGTATCAGTGCGGGGTGAAACTGAATGGCGCGATGACCGCGTCCACGCGCCAGTGCCGCTTTATACTTTCGATTGGGAGGACATCTGGCCGCGCAGCATAGTCGATCCTGAGCCGGGGACTCTGTTCGGCTGCGAAAGTAGGGTCGCATTCGGCGATTGGAGATTTGTACCAGCATGGGCCAGGAATGAGGACGACGGCGAATGGCTGCGCTGGGGGAATTACGGGGTCATTCATTGCGCTGGGAACGTCTGGCGGGCGGATACACGCGATGCGCTGGGTACGGGCGAGTATTCGCGCGGGTTCTTCGTCCGCCTCGGCGAGGGCCGGGCGCAGGGCAAGTTGTTCGAACTATGGGCGCTTCAGGAAGGCTTCGTCCCCGGCAGCAGCTACACGCTGCTTGCCCGCGCGGCGGCGGATGGTGATGGGCTGGTCAACCGGTTCGACGTGCTGCAACGCCGCTGCCCATCGGGCAAGGAGCGCAAGGCGAGCGGCTTTGACAGCTGGCTGACCCGCTATTGCGCCGTCGAAACCCGAGCCGACCTGCTGGCGCTGGCCCGAAAGATGCTGCGCGAGCCTTTTCTGGGCGAGCTGGTGCTGGTCAAGGAAAAAGGGCCGGAAGCAGAAGCCTCCGACCCCTCGAATTCCGATTAGCCTGACTGGCGCTTACGCCATCCCCGGCAGCAACCGCTCACCCGCGATCCGCTGCATCGCCTTCTGGAGCTTCTCAAACGCGCGCACTTCGATCTGGCGGATGCGTTCGCGGCTCACGTCGTAGGCCTGCGA
>JAKFWB010000265.1 GCA_021732945.1 Porphyrobacter sp. | reverse complement strand
GTGATCCGGAGCAGGCTCCTTTCGGAGTGGAAGGCTAACAAGCCCCGCCGGCGGCCAGTGACGATTTCCTTGAAGAAGCGACGGGAGGATAACTCCCAAGCGCGCCGCGCCGTCCACCCAAGCCACCACCGGAATTCTGACGCAAAAAGGGCGCCGGAGGATAGCCTCGGCGCCCTTTTTTTTGACCTTCAGTCCCGATCAGCGGAGGCGCACCGCCACGAAGGCGGGGGGCGATGTGCGGCGTTGGACGCGAAGCAGGATCGCCTCGCGATTTTCTGCCGCAGCCGCATTCACCTGCGCCAGCAAAGCTTCGACAGACGCGACGGGCTGATAATTGGCCGACAGGATGATGTCCCCGCGCCGCAATCCCTTGCGGGCTGCATCGGCATTGGGATCGACATTGGCGATCACCACGCCCTGTGTGTCCGCAGGCACGCCGAGCGAGCGGGTCACCGCAGCGCTGATCGGCATCACCTGCAGGCCGAGCTTTTGCTCAATCGTGCTGTCCGAGGTGCCGGGTGCCATCGGTTCTTCGGCGTCCGGATCGAAGGTTTGCGCTTGTGACTGCAATTCCGCGTCGGACGGGCGTTTGCCCAGTGTCACGTTGAGGGCCAGCTTCTTGCCATCGCGCAGCAGCTCAACCGGCACCTGCGCACCAGGTTCAAGATTGGCGACAAGGAAGGACACGGTCTGATCGGAGGTGACATCCTTGCCGTTCACCTTGGTGACGATATCGCCGGGCTTGACCCCTGAGCGCGAAGCCGGACTGTCGTCCTGCACCGTCTGCACCAGCTCTCCGCGCCGCTTGGGCAGGCCGAGCGAGGCGGCGAAGTCCTCGTTGATGGGTTCAAGCCCGACGCCAAGATAGCCACGCTCAATCTCGCGGCCGTCTTTCAGCTTTTGCACAATCGGCGCGGCGATTTCGGCGGGGATCGCAAAGCCGATCCCGACGCTGCCACCCGAAGGCGAGAAGATCGCATTGTTGATGCCGATCACATTGCCGCGCATGTCGAACAGCGGCCCGCCTGAGTTGCCGCGGTTGATGCTGGCATCGGTCTGGAGAAAGCGGTCATAGGCACCGCCTTGACCGGTATTGCGATAGACCGCCGAGATAATGCCGCTGGTTACTGTGCCATTGAGGCCAAACGGATTGCCGATCGCAACAACCCAATCACCTGGTCGTGCCTTGCTTGAATCCCCGAAGGTCACAAACGGGAAAGTCCGGTCGGCCTTGATCTTGAGCACTGCAAGGTCCGACGCCGCATCGGCGCCGACCAGTTCGGCTTCGTATTCGGTGCCATCGGGCAGGGTGATGGTGATTTCTTCCAGCGTCGCGCGGGCATCGGGCGCGACGACGTGGTTGTTGGTGACCACATAGCCATCGGCCGAGATGATGAAGCCCGAACCCAGCGACTGCGCCTCACGCGTCTGGGGCTGCGCGCCGCCACCGCCACCTTCACCGCCCTGACGGCGATTGAACAGTTCGGCAAATGGCGTTCCCGCAAAGGGATTGGCGTTGGCGACCGCGACCCTTTGGCGCGTCGCGATATTGACCACTGCTGGCTGGAGCTGCGCGGTCAGATCGGCAAAGCTTGCCGGAGCGCCAGCCACCGGTACCACCTGGCTCATGACGCTTTCGTCATTCTGCGCCACCTGCGCCCCCACCGGGGCACCAGTGATCAACGAGATCGCAGCGCCGCCAACCAGCAGCGCGCTCGACAGTCCATATACGTAGCGCACGTTCCTCACGTCCTTATGGTCCTTATCCTCTGGAGCAATGCCTGGGGTTACCCAAGCGTTCCTCAATCCTGTTGCGGGGGCCAGCCGGGTGGCTGGTTTCAGTGCCCCAAATGCACTGTCCGGGGCTGAACGGCGATTGAACATCGCCCCCGTTTGCCGGACAAAGTCAGCCGCTGGTCGAACGCCTCAGCGATTGCCCTTGAACTGGCGGAAATACTCGCTGTCGTCCGACAGGATCATCGTGCTCTGCCCTTCACCCGCCAGGAAGGTCTGGCGATAGCTCTGCATGGCACGATAGAAGTCGTAAAACTGCGGGTCTTTTCCATAAGCATCGGCATAGATTCGGGCCGCTTCGGCAGAAGCTTCGGCCTGAATGATCTGCGCATCGCGTTGCCCTGCCGCGCGGATCGTTGCGGCTTCTTCCTGCCGGTCGGTCTCCATCCGGGTGAAGGCGGCATCCAGCGGACGGCCTTCGGGAAGGTCCGCCGCCTTGATCCGCACGTCCAGCACCTGCGCACCATAATTGCGCGCCTGCGCATCGAGCGTGCGGGTGATATTGGCCATCGCCGTACCGCGTTCGGCATTGATCAGCGCCGAAAACGGTCGCCTGCCCAGTTCCTGCCGCAATACCGAGGTGAGGATCGGCAGCAATTGCGCTTCAAGCTGGCGTTCGGTGCCAGCCTTCTCGACCAGCCTGACCGGGTCGATGATCCGGTAGCGGGCATAGGCATCGACCTGGAGGCGCTGCTGATCATTCGAGAGCACCTGCGTGCGCTCCATATCAAGATCGAGCACCCGGCGGTCGATCATCCGCACCTCTTCAATGAACGGGATGCGCGGTGACAAGCCCGCGCCGGTCGAGCCATAGGGCACATCGGGGCGGAACTGGTTGATAACCCGCACCGGTGAGCCGGTCCGGATCACCACCGCCTGATGGGTTTCCGGCACGATCACGATGCTGGAAATCAGCGCGATCACGATCACCACTGCGGCGATGACAAGCCTTTTGTAGTCCTGAAACACAGCGTTCATGGCCTTAGTTCCCCTGCGGCTGAGCGGGCGTAGCCGCGCGGCGCTTCACTTCGGGCAGCGGCAGATACGGCACGACATTGCCGGATTCGACGATGGTCTTGTCGGTCTTTGACAGCACGGACTCCATGGTCTCGTAATAGAGACGGCGGCGGGTAACCTCGGGCGCGAGCCGGTATTCTTCGTAGATGTCGTTGAACTCGCTGGCATCGCCCTGTGCGCGGGCGAGCAATTGCTGCGCCACGGCGCGCGACCGGTTGATTGCGGCATCGGCATCCTGCTGGGCGGAGGAGACGTCCTTGAACGCCTCTTCGACGCGGCCCGGCGGATCGACCTTGTTGATTTCCACGCCCTGCACACTGATCCCCGACCGATAGGCATCAAGCCGCGCCTGCATCGCAGCACTGACGTCCTGTTCGATCTCGGCCCGGCCTTCACCAGTCAGCACGGTATCAAGATCCTGCCGCGCCACTGCCGCGCGCATCGCCGCTTCGCCGATTTCCAGCAGAGCGTTGCGCGGATCATTCAGCTGATATTTGTACAGCGCAAGGTCGGAGATATTCCAGCGGATCAGATAGGTCAGATCGACCAGGTTCTGATCGGCGGTCAGGATCAATTTTTCGGTGTTTGTCCCCGGCACTTCTTCCAGCCGCACCTGCTGCACGTTTTCCTTCTCGACCATGTGGATCGGCCAAGGCCAGGTGACGTTGGTGCCGGAATCAAACGAATGCGAATATTTGCCGCCCAGATAATTGACGATGGCCTGTTCGCCGGGCTGGACGAAGTGGACGCTGGTCGTCCCGATCCACAGCAGAACGACTGCGCCGATGATCACCGGAACCCAGCTCTTGCCGTTGCCGCGTTCGGGCAGGCGGAAGCCCGGCCCGCCGGGGCCGCCACCGCCCGCGCGGCGCGGGCCTTCGGGGCCGCGGCTCTTGAAGATATCCTCGATGCTGGCGGAGCGGCGCTTGCCCGGCTCGTTCCCGCCCGGCAGCCACGGGTTGCGCGGACCGCCGCCGTCGCTCTTGCCGCCGCTGTCGCCGTCCTCGCCCGGCTCACCGCCGCTGCCGGAGCCGCCCCAGGGGTTATTTTTACCAGCCATGGCAAGACCGCGAAGGCCTGCACCAAGACGCTCTTTCCAACCGTCCGATCTTTGCATTCTGTCGTTATAAGCACGCCTCACCGCGAAAAACAGGGGTTGGCTGCGTGATTTTGGTGTTAGAGGCGTGCCGAAATGAGCAAGCCACCCGAACCACCCCGCCAGCCCGGCGCCGAAGAGGCGCTGATCCGCGCCGCGCTGTCACCAGAAATCAACCACCGGATCAGGTCGGCCCGGATCGTTTCGCGCCGCGCGGTGATCGTGGCTGAAGCGGGCGATCTGTCCGATTTGGCCCGCGCTGAGCTTGAAAGCGCGATCACCGCTGCGCTCGGTCCGCTGAGTGACATCGACGAGGTGCGGATCGCCCTGACAGGCGAGCGCCGCCGCCGCCGGTTGATCGCGGTCGGATCGGGCAAGGGCGGGGTCGGCAAATCGACGCTGACCACCAATCTCGCCGTCGCGCTGGCCCGGATGGGCCGCAAGGTCGGTGTGATCGATGGCGACATTTATGGCCCATCCCAGCCCAAACTGCTCGCGACCGAGGGGATCAAGCCCGGCGCCACCCCCAGCGGCGACAAGCTGGTGGCGATTGACAGCCGCCACGGGGTCAAGGTTTTGTCGATGGGTCATATCGTTGCGCCGGGCAAGGCGCTGGCATGGCGCGGCCCGATGACCGGCAAGGCGCTGACCCAGCTGGTTGATGCCGAGTGGGGCGATACTGATCTGCTGCTGATCGACCTGCCGCCGGGCACCGGCGATGTGCAGCTGTCGATGCTGTCGGCGCACCGGCCGGATGGCGCGATCCTCGTCTCCACCCCGCAAGACCTCGCGCTGATCGACGCTGCCCGTGCGGGCCAACTGTTCGAACAGGGCGAGGTGCCGATCATCGGGTTGGTTGAGAATATGGCGGGCTATTGCTGCCCTGAATGCGGCCATATCAGCGATCCGTTCGGTTCGGGCGGGGTCGAGACATTTGCCGCCGCCCTTGAGATTCCCTTCCTTGGCCGGGTGCCGCTGACCTTGGAAACGCGGATTGCGGGCGATAAGGGCGAACCCCCTGCCGCCGGGAACGGTGAAGCCGCCGCACCCTTTGTGGCGATTGCGGAAAAGCTGGCGCGCTGGCTCGATACAGGGACGGTTTAGGCGATGCAGGTTTCGCGGCGGGGATTGCTGGCGGGTGCTGCTGCGGGCGGGGGCCTGCTGGTCGCATGGTGGCTGCTGCCGCGCAGCTACCGCACCCCGCTGGTCGCGGCGCGCGGGGAGCATGTGTTCGGCGCGTGGCTCAAGATTGCCGCTGATGGCGTGGTGACAGTCGCCGTGCCGCAGCTGGAAATGGGGCAGTGGATCACGACGCTGCTGCCGCAGAGTGTCGCTTATGAGCTGGGTGCGGACTGGCGGCAGGTGGCGATG
>JAKFWB010000223.1 GCA_021732945.1 Porphyrobacter sp. | reverse complement strand
GGTGCAGATGAAGGATGATTTGCTCGATGGGCTGGAGCGGGTGAGTGGCAATACAGCCGCGCGCGAGTTGTTGGAGGCGATCCCCGGCGAGGTCCTCAACCGTGGCGGCTCCCTGATCGCCGCGCCGGACACCCGCGTGATCGCGCAGGCGGGCGAGGGTGAGGAGACGCTGCTGGCCGAGCTTGACCTGAGCGAAGTCGGGGCGGGGCTTACGAGCCTGGACACCGATGGGCATTATTCGCGGCCAGACGTGTTTGAATTGATGGTGGATACGCGGGCCAAGGATGGGGTGAATTGGTCTCTATGACCTTTGCCGCAAAACTCGATATTGCCGCTTTGGCAGCCCAAGCAGCCGGATGTGGCTTTGACTGCGACGTCACCCCTTGGTGGCAGGATGTTCTCGCCTTTCTGGTGGCTGGAGCGATCCCTCTGCCAATTGCCTTTGCATTTGTATGGGCACTTCATCGCGCGAAGCTTGATCGTTGGGTGTTGCTGAATGCCCCGGCGGTTGCAGTAGCATCGCTTCTTGCATCTGCTGTCCCGGAGTTGTTTGGGCTCAGCCTTTACGCTGGGGTTTTCAATGTGGCAGAGGATTTGGGCCTGCGCCATAGTTACGACATTCTGGTTCCGGCATTGTCGGTTAGTTTTTTGGGTTCTGCCGCAGCAGGGTGGTGGCTGAAGCGCGAGGCACAAAAGCCGAGCGTTGAGGCGTTCGAATGACCTTCGCCGCCACCATCCTCACACTTTACCCGGAAATGTTCCCCGGGCCGCTCGGGCATTCCATCGCGGGCCGCGCGCTGGCTGATGCCAAGTGGGCCTGCGAAACAGTGCAAATCCGCGACTTTGCCGAGGACAAGCACCGCACCGTCGATGATACGCCTGCGGGCGGCGGGGCGGGGATGGTGCTCAAGTGTGATGTGTTGGGGAGGGCTTTGGATAGTGTGGCCCTCCCCGGCACGGGGAGGTGGCAGTCGCCGCAGGCGGCTGACGGAGGGGACTTACCCCAAGCGTCGCGCCTAGCGGAGAGTCCCCTCCACCATCCTGCGGATGGTCCCCCTCCCCTTGCAGGGGAGGATCATCGCCCGATCCTCGCCATGACCCCGCGCGGGAAACCAATCACGCAGGCGCGCATCCGCGAACTCGCGCAAGGCCCCGGCGTCATCATCCTGTGCGGGCGGTTCGAGGGCTTTGACGAACGCCTGTTCGAGGCCAGGCCCGAGATCGAGCAGGTCAGCCTCGCCGACATCGTGCTCTCCGGCGGCGAGATGGCGGCGCTCACCATCCTTGACGCTTGCATTCGGCTGCTTCCCGGCGTAATGGGCGCGCCTTCCAGCGGGGCGGAGGAGTCGTATGAAAACGGCCTCCTCGAATACCCGCACTATACCCGACCTCAGCAATGGGCAGGGCGCACGATCCCCGAAGTGCTGCGATCGGGGGATCATGCGAGGATCGCGGCGTGGCGCAAGCTGCAAAGCGAGACAGACACTCGGTCACGCAGGCCGGACTTGTGGGAGCGCTATGAGGGCGCTCGGGTCCAGCCTGCCTCTGGCGCGCGGCGAAAAGACAAGGAACCGGACCAGTGAACCTGATCCAGCAGATTGAAGCCGAAGAAATCGCCAAGTCCGGCAAGGACATCCCCGAATTCCGCGCGGGCGATACCGTCCGCGTCGGCGTGAAGGTGAAGGAAGGCAACCGTGAGCGTGTTCAGAACTATGAAGGCGTCGTGATCGCCCGTTCGAACCGCGGCATGGGTTCGAACTTCACCGTGCGCAAGATGAGCTTTGGCGAAGGCGTCGAGCGCGTTTTCCCGCTCTACTCGCCGATCGTCGAAAGCATCACCGTGGTCCGCCGTGGCGTGGTGCGTCGTGCGAAGCTCTATTACCTGCGCGGCCGCACCGGCAAGAGCGCACGTATCGTCGAGCGCCGCGACAACACGCCCAAGGCGTAAGGCTTTCCAGCCAGCAATTATCGAAGGGCGGTCCGGCAACGGGCCGCCCTTTTGCGTTTCAGCATCTTTTTCGTCATTGCGAGCGTCAGCGAAGCAATCCATGGTCAGGCCTTGGATTGCCGCGCCGCCTGTCGGCGGCTCGCAATGACGAGGTGAGCCTTGGATGCGTTCGATTTTTGCAGCTGCCGCCGTTTTGCTCAGTGTCCCCGTGATGGCGGAGGATGCCATGCCTGAGACAGCTCCCACCCTCAGCTTCGAACACGTCTTTGCCTCCCCCGGCCTTGATGGCCCCGCGCCGCGGCAAGTGCGGCTGTCGCCCGATGGCCGCTACCTCACCCTGCTGCGCAACCGCGCGGACAATCGTGAACGGTATGACCTGTGGGGCTATGACATCGAAACCCGCGAATGGCGGATGCTGGTGGACAGCGAGGCGCTGGGATCGGGTCGCGAACTCTCGGAAGACGAGAAGATGCAGCGCGAGCGTGCCCGCGTCGGCAGTCTCAAGGGCATCATCAGCTACCAATGGGCGAGCGATGGTTCCGGCGTGCTGGTGCCGCTCGATGGCGATCTGTTTCTCGCCAAGCTGGATGGCTCGGTGACGCAGCTGACTGATACCGAGGGCACGGAACTCAATCCCAAGCTGTCATCCAAGGGCGGCTTCGTCAGCTTTGTGCGTGATCGGCGGCTGTGGGTTGGGCCAGTGGGCGGTGAGGCCACACCGATCACCCCTGACGGAGAGGCCGAGACCATCCGATGGGGCGAAGCCGAATTCGTCGCGCAAGAGGAAATGGCGCGGCTGCAAGGCTATTGGTGGTCGCCTAATGATGATCGCATCGCGGTGCAGCGGACGGACGAGGCCTCGGTCGGGATCGTCACTCGCGCCGCCATCGGGGCGACGGGCACCAAGGTTTTTGACCAGCGCTACCCGGCCGCTGGCACTGACAATGCGGTGGTCGAGCTGTTTCTGATGGACCCGGACGGGGCGGGCAGCGTGAAAGTCGATCTTGGGCTCGACCTCGATATCTACGTCGCACGGGTTGATTGGGGGCCAGACGGTAACATTTACGTCCAGCGGCAGGACCGCGCGCAGGCGAAGATCGATGTGCTCAAGGTCAATCCCGCCACCGGTGCCAGCACCGTTTGGTTCACGGAACAAGCTGCGCGGCCCGATTACTGGGTCAACCTCAGCGACAATTACCGCTTCCTCAAGGACGGCAGCCTGCTGTGGTGGTCGGAGCGTGATGGTTATGGCCGCTTCTACCTCTTCGATCCCAATGGCAAGAACAAGGGTCGGGGAGGCGAGGATCTGATAATTTTCAATGCTGAAACGTGGACGAAGCTGACACGCGGCACGTCGCCCACTACCAGCCTTGTGGGCGTGGACGAAGCGGCAGGTACCTTCACCTATCAGGCGACCAGCGACGTCCTGACCCAGCAGATTTATCGCACGCGGCTCGACGGGACGGGGGAGCCGGAACTGCTCACCGACCTAGCCTTCACCAACGCCGCCAGCATGGATGGCGCAGCGCGGCTGCTCTATGTTTCGCGCTCAAGCCCCAACCAGCCGTCGCAATCCTACCTCGCCACCCCTGATGGCAAGCAGGTCGCCTGGATCGAGGAGAACGCGGTCGCGGGCGATCACCCCTACGCGCCCTACCTCGCGAGCCATGTGGCCCCCGAATACGGCACCATCTCTGCCGAGGATGGCACCCCGCTGCACTGGATGATGATCAAGCCGAAGATGGAGCCGGGCAAGCGTTATCCGGTGTTCTTCCAGCACTATGGCGGGCCGGGGCCGCAGACCGTGACCAAAGGCTGGGGCGGTGCGCTGGCGCAGGCGATTGTGGACAAGGGCTACATCTGGTTTCAGCTCGACAATCGCTGATCGGCCAACCGTGGCGTCGATTTCGAACAGCCAATCTACCGCGGGATGGGCGGGGTGGAAGTGCGCGACCAGAAGGCAGGGGCGGAATATCTCAAGACCCTCGGTTTCGTCGATCCGGCCAAGATCGCGATCTATGGCTGGTCTTACGGCGGCTACATGACCCTGAAGCAGCTTGAGGCTGATCCGGGCCTCTACGCCGCAGGCATATCCGGCGCGCCGGTGACGCGGTGGGAACTCTACGACACCCACTACACCGAGCGCTACATGGGCGATCCGCGCGAAGTGCCTGAAGCCTATGAAAAGGCCAGCGCCATCCCCGATGCCACCAAGATCAGTGATCCCCTGTTGCTGATCCACGGCATGGCGGATGACAATGTGGTGTTCGAGAATTCCTCGGAGCTCATCAGCGTGCTTCAGGAAAGCAACACGCCGTTCGAGATGATGCTCTACCCCGGCTACACCCACCGCGTCGGCGGGGAGAAGGTCAGCCCGCATGTGTGGAACAGCATCTTCCGGTTCCTTGAAGCCCATGGGGTGACTCCGCCGGAGTGAACCTCGCTCGTGCTGAGCCTGTCGAAGCACGTTCGCCCATGGTCGGCGCAGCATCCTTCGACAAGCTCAGGATGAGCGGGCTTGGGCGAGGCCAGTGAGACGTATAGGTCTGCACGGGCACGATAGCGGTTGCGCTCCGTGCAAGGGGCGCTATCTCGCGCAGCCTAGGCTCTAGGAGAATGCACAGTGGGTTACCGGGTGGCAGTGGTCGGCGCGACTGGCAATGTCGGACGCGAAATGATGCAGGTGCTCGCCGAGCGCGAGTTTCCGTGTGACGAGGTGGCCGCGGTCGCCTCGAGCCGTTCGGTCGGCTCCGAGGTGGAATTCGGCGACACCGGCAAGATGCTCAAGTGCAAGAATATCGAGCATTTTGATTGGGCCGGATGGGATATCGCGCTGTTTGCCGCAGGCTCCGGCCCGGCCAAGGAATATGCCCCCAAGGCAGCGGCCGCCGGGTGCATCGTGATCGACAATTCCTCGCTTTACCGGATGGACCCGGACGTGCCGCTGGTGGTGCCTGAGGTGAACCCCGACGCGGTCGATGGCTACACCGCGCGCAATATCATCGCCAACCCCAACTGCTCGACCGCGCAGCTGGTGGTCGCGCTGAAGCCGCTGCATGATTTCGCCACGATCAAGCGGGTGGTCGTCTCGACCTACCAATCGGTCTCCGGCGCAGGCAAGGCGGGGATGGACGAGCTGTTCCAGCAGAGCCGCGCGATTTTTGTGGGCGACCCGGTCGAGCCGTCCAAGTTCACCAAGCAGATCGCCTTCAACGTGATCCCGCACATCGACAGCTTCCTTGATGATGGTTCGACCAAGGAAGAATGGAAGATGGTGGTCGAAACCAAGAAGATCCTCGATCCCAAGATCAAGCTCAACGCGACCTGCGTGCGTGTGC
>JAKFWB010000216.1 GCA_021732945.1 Porphyrobacter sp. | reverse complement strand
TCATGGGCGTTGGTGAAGCGGGTGCCGCGAAAATTGGGCATCGGATTGGTCTTGCGCCAGACGATGTCGTTGAGGATCCAGAACCCCAGATCCTGCAAGATGCTGCCGACGCGGAAGATATTGTGGTAGCTGCCAATCACCCACAATCCGCCATCGGGCTTGAGCACGCGGCGCGCTTCGGTGAGCCATTCGCGGGTGAATTTGTCGTACACCGCCATGGAGTCAAACTGATCCCAGTGATCGGTCACGGCATCGACATGACTGCCATCGGGGCGGTTCAAATCGCCGCCCAATTGCAGGTTATAGGGTGGATCAGCGAACACGAGATCGACGCTGTTGGTCGGCAGCGAGCGCATCGCTTCGATACAATCGCCCGGCAGGATGCGGCCCAACGGCAGATCGAGCGCAAGCGCAGTTTTGAGCGCTTTTACAGCGCTTTCTTCCTGCAACTTCGTCTTTTCTATCACGCTCACTGGAATGACCCCGCCTGTTCTGCTTGCAACTTATCCACAGGCATGAGTCTTTGAGGAGTCCGCGTCAAGCGCCTAATTTTGCCGCGCTTATGGTTAACAGGCAGTAAAGCCGCCCCTCAGTTTGCGGAACGAAGCGAGACCGGCACAAGATGTTGAGTCCACCCCGGCTGCGGGGACTCGATATGCAGCGGTGTGGCGGTGAGGACTCACCGGACTGCAATCGGTGACGAAAATTTCGATCAGAACTACGCCAGCTGCGCCACAGGGGCAAAGCTGCGGCGGTGGAGCGGGGTTGCGCCATGCTCGCGCAGCGCTGCCATATGCTCGGCCGTGCCATAGCCCATGTTGCGCTCCCACCCGTAATGCGGATGCGCTGCGGCAGCTTCAACCATGATCCGGTCGCGCCATTGCTTGGCGATGATCGATGCGGCGCTGATCGCCGGTTCGATCCCGTCCCCGCCCACGATCGCGCGCGCGGGCCAGCACCATTCGGCGCAGCGCCCTTGCGGGGTCATATTGCCATCGATCAGCACTTCGCTGACCGGGGCATTGATCGCCGCCGTCAACGCGGCAACCGCGCGGGTCATGGCTGCCATAGTTGCGATTAAGATGTTGAGCCGGTCGATCTCCACCGGCTCGACCACCGCCACCGCCCAGCAGCAGGATTTCTGGATTGCCCTATCCAGCGCCGCCCTGCGCTTGGCCGAAAGCCGCTTGGAATCGTCGAGCCCGGCAGGTATCTCGCGGCCAAGCACCACCGCTGCGACCACCACCGGCCCGGCCAGCGGACCACGCCCGGCCTCATCAACGCCGATGATGAGTCCATCGCCTGCAACCGTGAATCCCGGAGTGACCCCCAACATGAACCGCTCTTTCCGCCTGATCGCCGCTTTGTCCCTGCCCCTGTCTGCTCTGGCAAGCTGCGCAAACGCCGAAACCGGGGAAAGCGCAGGCAAGGAAGCCGTGGCGGCATCCTTTGCCACGACCGAAGTCGCCACCTTTGAAGAGCCTTGGGCACTCGCCTTCGCGCCCGGCACCCCGGTCTTGTTCGTCACGGAAAAGGCCGGAGCGCTGAAGCTGATTGACACCGCGACAGGGTCGACGGGTTCGGTCAGCGGGGTGCCGAAGGTGGACTATGGTGGCCAGGGCGGATTGGGTGATGTCGCCTTCCTGCCGGGAGAGGCAGACGCGAAGCTCGGTCGGCGCACGATCTATCTCAGCTGGGCCGAAGCGGGTGACGGCGACAAGCGCGGCGCGGTCGTCGGCAAGGGGACTCTGGTCTGCGCGGCCGCCACAAGCTGCGCGATTGAAGGCCTGAATGTGATCTGGCGTCAGACCCCCAAGGTCACCGGGCGCGGGCATTATTCGCACCGGCTGAGCATCTCGCCCGATGGCAAATACCTCTTCGTAGCCAGTGGGGATCGCCAGAAGATGCAGCCTGCGCAAGATACGGCCAACACGCTGGGCAGCATCGTGCGCCTCAACCTTGATGGCACCCCTGCCGCTGGCAATCCGCTGGCGGACAAAGGCGGGGTTTCGGCGGAAATCTGGTCGTGGGGCCACCGCAATATTCTTGGGCTGTACTGGGATGCGCAGGGGCGGCTGTGGGAGGTCGAACATGGCCCGGCGGGCGGGGATGAGCTGAACCTTGTTCAGCGCGCGGCGAATTATGGCTGGCCGCTGCGTTCCAACGGCGAACATTACAATGGCGATCCGATCCCCGATCACGCGCCATCAGATGGCTTTGCGCAGCCCGCCACCAGCTGGAACCCGGTGATCGCGCCGGGTGACATGCTGATCTACAATGGCGCGATGTTCAAAGACTGGCAGGGCCGCGCGCTGATGGCGGGGCTTGGCAGCATGGCACTGGTCGAGGTCGCGATCGAGGGTGAGGCTGCGCGCGAAGTGGCCCGCCACCCCTTTGATCGCCGCCTGCGGGCGCTGGCGCAGGGTCCGGATGGCGCCGTTTGGGTGGCCGAGGATGGCAAGGGTGCCAAGCTGCTGAAGCTCACTGCGCGCTAATGGCTTCCGCCACTGCGACTCTGATCCCGCTTGAGGCGGTCGATCCCGCCATGATCGAGGCGGTGCTCGACCGTGCCTTCGGCGCGGATCGCCATGCGCGCACCGCCTATCGCATCCGCGAAGGGATGGACTGGTTGCCAGGGCTGAGCCTTGCGGCGCTGGACGAGCATGACATGCTGGTCGGCACGATCCAATGCTGGCCGATTGCGCTCCAGACCCGGCAGGGGCAGGTGCCGCTGGTGATGGTCGGCCCGGTGGCTGTGGTGCCGGAACGGCAAGGTGAGGGCTTCGGCGTCGGGCTGATGAGCGCGATGATCGCCGAGGATGCGCGGCTGGCCGCCGATGGTGCCCGCGCGCTTCCGCAGGTGCTGATCGGCGATGCAGAATATTATGGGCGCTGGGGCTTTTCCGCCGCGCTCACCGGCGGCTGGCGCTGCCCCGGCCCTTTTGAACAGCGCCGCCTGCTGGCGCGCGGCACGGCTCTGGCGGCGATTCCAACCGAGGGCATGCTGGGGCCTTGGGAGAGTTAGCGAAAGCTACCCCCTTCACCTTGCCGCCAGCATCTGCCATCCCTGCCCCGCAATGCCCTACGAACCGCCCCCCTACCTCGCCAGCCTTACGCTCGCCGAAATCGCCGAGCTGGTCGCGCAGCGCAAATTGCCGCCGGTCGAAGGCTGGGCACCGCAGGTGGTGGGCGACAGCCACATGCGCATCGCCGCCGATGGGACGTGGTTCCACGAAGGCGGCGTGATCCGGCGCGAGGCGATGGTGCGCGCCTTCGCCGGTCTGCTGAAGCGTGACGACGCGGGCCACCACTGGCTCGTCACCCCGTTCGAAAAGCTGTCGATCGCGGTGGAAGATGCCGCCTTCGTTGCGGTGGATTGCGTGCGGGCAGAGGATGCGCTGGCGTTCCGGCTGAACACCGATGACATCGTCATCGCCGGGCCAGAGCACCCCTTGCGCGCGGCGGGCGATGCCGAGACCCCCGCGCTCTATCTCGACGTCCGGCGCGGGTGCGAAGCGCGCTTGAACCGCTCGACCTATGCGCAGCTCGCCGAGATTGCGCTGGCTGAAGGGGCGGAGACGAACGGCTGGCAGATCACCAGCAAGGGCGCGACCTTCGCGCTGCTGCCATGAGCATTTTCGAACCGCTGACCCGCGCCTTTGCGGCTGGCCACGCACGCGACATCCCCGATCTGCTGAGCGATGCGCATTTCGCCCGCGATGGCCGCGCCACGCCTGCCGCCGTGCTGATTGCCATCACCGACGTGCCACATAATCCGCAGGTCATCCTGACCCAGCGCCCGCGCGCGATGCGCGATCATCCGGGGCAGGTCGCCTTCCCCGGCGGCAAGATCGATCCGGGCGAGGATGCCGTCACCGCCGCCTTGCGCGAAGCCGAAGAGGAGCTCGCTCTGCCGCGTGATGCAGTGCGCGTGATCGGCACCAGCGACATCTATCACACCGGCACCGGCTTTCTGGTGACGCCGGTGGTGGGCGTGGTGCCGCCGGGCCTGCCCCTCACCCCCAATCCCGAAGAGGTCGAGGCGTGGTTTGAAGCGCCGCTTGCCGTGTTGCTCGATCCGGGCAGTTGGCAGACCAACGAGGTGTTCTGGCGCGGGGCGAACCGGCGCTATCTCGAACTCGACTGGCAGGGTTTTCGCATCTGGGGCGTGACCGCCGCGATTATCGCCAACCTGTCGCGGCGGATAACCTTGGAGGGTTTGCGCAATGCTGCGTGAACTGGCCCAAGCCGATTGGACGCGCCGCACCGGGCTCGCCGCGCTCACCGCTGCGCTGGGGGCAGACAATATCCGCTGGGTCGGCGGCGCGGTGCGCGATGGCTTGCTAGGCGTCGCGGTCCACGATGTCGATTGCGCTACGCTCCTGCTGCCCGACGCTGTCATCGCGGCCTGCGGCAAGGCGGGCATCCGCACCGTGCCGACCGGGATCGAGCACGGCACCGTCACCGCGATCCTGAAAGATGGCCCGGTCGAAATCACCACCTTGCGCCGCGATGTCGCCACCGATGGTCGCCGCGCCACCATCGCCTTCGCCAGCGACTGGCCCGAGGACGCCGCGCGGCGCGATTTCACTATCAACGCGCTCTATGCCCATCCCGAAACGCTGGAGATTGCGGACTATTTCGGCGGGCTGGATGATCTCGCGGCGCGGCGGGTGCGGTTCATTGGTGACGCCCACCAGCGCATTGCCGAGGATCACCTGCGCATCCTGCGCTACTACCGCTTCCAGACCCGCTTTGGCGCCGCGCTTGATGCGGTGGCCGAAGAAGCCTGCGCGGATCTGGCCCACACCCTCAAGGGCCTCAGCCGCGAGCGGATCGCCAGTGAATTGCTCGCACTGCTGGCCCTGCCCGATCCGCATGCGACGGCCGAACGGATGCGGATGCGCGGCGTGCTCGGTGTCATCCTGCCTGAGGCGTGCAAGGCGCAGGTCGCTGCGCTCGCCCGGCTGATCGCGGAGGAATCGGCGCAAGGCTTCGTTCCCGATCCGGTGCGGCGACTGGCCGCGCTGCTGCCGCCTTCTCCTGATGTGGCCGAAACGGTGGCGGCCCGCCTGCGCCTGTCGAAAGCCCAGCGCGGCCGGCTCGTCTCTGCCGCCGAACGCACCGCTGGCGATGGCGCAAACCCGCCTGCGCTTGCTTACCGCCTCACCCCGCTGCTGGCGATCGACCGGCTGCTGTTGCTGGGCGTGGATGCGCGAATCCTCAAGGATTGGGCCGTGCCAGTATTCCCACTCAAGGGCGGCACAATCGTCGCGCGAGGGATCACCGCCGGGCCAGAGG
>JAKFWB010000217.1 GCA_021732945.1 Porphyrobacter sp. | reverse complement strand
CACCCCAACCCCTCCCCTGAAGGGGAGGGGCTTGGATCGCCTCCCCGTCTACACCACGCGGCCCGATACGATCTTCGGCGCGAGTTTTGTCGCGGTCGCCGTCGATCACCCGATTGCGCAGTCACTGGCGCACGACCCCGAGGTCGCCGCCTTTATCGAAGCGTGCAAGCGCGGCGGGACCAAGGCGGCGGAAGTCGAGACCGCGGAGAAGCTGGGCTACCGCACGAGCATCACCGCGCGCCACCCATTCACCGGCGAGGCGCTCCCGGTCTTCATCGCCAACTTCGTGCTGATGGAATATGGCACCGGCGCGGTGATGGGCGTGCCGGGGCATGACCAGCGCGACTTCGAATTCGCGACCAAATACGGGTTGCCGATCGCGCGCGTTGTCGCCAGCGATCCCGTGCGCGCCGACGAGCCCTTCAAAGGCGAGGCGGAAGCCGGCGACGGGGTGATCGTCAACTCCGATTTCCTCAATGGCATGAGCGTGGAGGATGCCAAGCAGGCAGTCATTACCCGCGCCAAAAGCGGTGGTTGGGGCGAGGGGCGCACCGTGTGGCGGCTGCGCGATTGGGGCGTTAGCCGCCAGCGCTACTGGGGGACGCCGATCCCCTTCATCCATTGCGATGCCTGCGGCGTGGTGCCGGTGCCCAAGGCGCAATTGCCCGTCACTCTGCCCGAGGATGTCAGCTTCGAAATCCCCGGCAATCCGCTCGAACGCCATCCGACGTGGAAGCATGTCGACTGCCCCAAGTGCGGCGCAACGGCGCGGCGCGAGACCGATACGCTCGACACCTTCGTGGACAGCTCTTGGTATTTCCTGCGCTTCGCCAGCCAGCCCGCTGACCGCCCCTTCGACCCCGACGAGGTCGCCAAGTGGCTGCCGGTGCAGCACTATATCGGCGGGGTGGAACACGCGATTTTGCACCTGCTCTATGCCCGGTTCTGGACGCGGGCGCTGGCGCAGATCGGGCAGACCGAGGTGAAGGAGCCTTTCGCGGCGCTGTTCACGCAAGGCATGGTGACGCACGAGACTTACGGGCGACGCACCACCAGCACTCGGCAGTCCGAAATAGATGGAAGGCCAGTGGAAATGAGCACTTGGGAGTGGTTCGCTCCCGAAGAAGTCGACCGCACCTCTGATGGCGCGACTCTGCTTGCCGACAAGGCTCCGGTCGAAGTCGGCCGCGTCATCAAGATGTCGAAGTCGAAGAAGAACGTCGTCGATCCCGATGCGATCATCGCCCGCCACGGCGCGGATGCGGTGCGATGGTTCATGTTGTCGGATTCGCCGCCGGAACGCGACTTGCCGTGGTCTGACGCGGGGATCGAGGGTTGTGCGCGGTTTGTCCAGCGCTTGTGGCGGTTGTTCCAAGCCTATGACGCTGCGGCGGAAGGCGAGGACAAGAGCCTTGACCGCAAGACCCATCAGGCCATCGCCGCTGTGGCCAGCGACATCGAGGCGCTGGGCTTCAACAAGGCCGTCGCGCGGATTTACGAGCTGACCGGCGCGACCGAGAAAGCCGCACCCTCGGCCAGCCGTTCGGCTGCGATCCGCGCCCTGGTCCATCTCGCCGCGCCGATGATGCCGCACCTCGCCGAAGAGGTCTGGTCGCAGATGGGCGAAGGCCTGATTGCCGATGCCCCCTGGCCCACGGTCGATCCGGCACTGCTGGTCGATGACGAGGTCACCATCGCCATCCAGCACATGGGCAAGCTGCGCGACACCATCACCGCGCCCAAGGGGGTCGACAAGGACACCTTGGAGGCGCTGGCGCTGGCGTCTGTCAACCTGCAACGCTCGGTCGATGGCGCTGCGGTGCGCAAGATCATTGTCGTGCCCGACCGTTTGGTGAATATCGTCACCTGATGCGCACCATTCTCGCCCTGCTGGCCGTGCTGGCCCTGTCCGCCTGCGGCCTGTCGCCGCTCTATCCCGGCGGGACGAGCGCGGGGGTGGCGCAGGGGACGGCTGCGGTCGATATCCCCGCAATTCAGGGGCGCGGCGGCTGGCTGATCAAGAATGCGCTCGAAGCGCGGCTCGGCGTCGCAGGACAGGCGACCCCGCAATACCGGCTCGACGTGCGGCTGGACGATTCGCTCGAAGCGCTGGGCGTGCTCAATGATGACACCATCAGCCGCGAACGGCGGATCCTGCGCGCGCGGTATCAGCTGGTGGAACTTACGACAGGCGCGGTGCTGTTGGATGCGACCGCCGGGTCTGACGCGGGGATCGATGTGGTCAGCTCCGAATATGCCACCATCGCCGCCGAGCAGAAGGCGCTCGAAAATCTCGCCGTCGATGTGGCTGACCGGATGGTGACGCAGGTCGCCCTGACGCTGCGCAATCGCGCCGCAGCGGGCCAGTGAAGGCTAGCCAGAAAGACTTTTTGCGCGGATTGCCGCCCGCTGCTGGCGGAGCGCGGATCTTCTTCTTTTGTGGCCCGGATGAGGCTGGGGCGAGCGCGGCGGCTGCGCGGGTGGCGGCGGCGCTCCCCGATGCGGGTGACCGGGTTGAGCTCAGCGGCGCTGATTGCAAGCGCGATCCGGCGCTGCTGGGGGACGAGGCGCGATCATCCTCGCTGTTCGGCGGCGGCCGCCATATCTGGGTGCGCGCCAACGGCGACGAGGCGCATGATGCGCTCGCGATCCTGATCGAAACCGGCGATGCGGGCGCGGGCGCAGCGGCCCCGGTGATCGTCGTTGCCACTGCGGCCACCGACAAATCGCGCACCGCCAAGCTGCTGGAAAAGCGCAAGGATGCGCTGGTGGCGATGTTTCATCCGCCCGATCTCCCCAACGTCGCCAGCGCAGTGCGCGCGATGGCCGATGCGGCGGGTCTGCGGCTGGGCGGCGATCTGGCAGAGCGCATTGCGCGCGGGGCGGGGCTGGATGTGCGGCTGGCGCAGTCCGAAGTGACCAAGCTGGCGCTCTATTGCGATGCTGATCCGCAGTCGCCCAAGCCTGCCACGCCCGAAGATCACGCCGCAATCGGCGCAGCGACCGAAGAGGATGGCTTTGCGCCGCTGGTCAACGCGGTGCTGGGCGGCGAATTGAACCGCATCGGCAATGAGGTGCGCCGTCTGCGCGAATTGGGGCTCAACCCGGTCGGCGTGGCGCTGGCGCTCGAACGGCGCGCGGCGCAACTGGCGCAGATCGCCGCGCGGATCGGCCCAAATGGCAAGATTCCGGCGCTGGGGCCGGGCGAGAAGATGCAGCTTGGCATCTTTTTCAAGGAAGAACGCGCGATCACCCAGCAATTCGAACGCTGGACTCAGCCTGCGGCGCGCGGGGCGCGGGCCACCCGGCTGGATCGCCTGATCCCGCGGCTGGTGCAATTGCACCGCAGCTTGCTCGCCAACAGCCAGATTGCGGAGCTGTTGCTGGCGCAGGAGATGGCCGAAATCGCCCGTTTTGCCGCAAAACGGTAGGTAAATGTGATCAGCCGCTTCTCGCAGCTGCACAAACCCGTCAAAGGCATGTATGCAACACTACGTAGATATCCGGGGGTCGCGCCTTAAGGGGGTTTAAGGTTCAATGAACCGCGTCACGCCGAAATTGCTGGAAGCGGCCCCGCACGATGCCATTGAAACAAAGATGGCCCCATCGCTGGAACGGCGGCGGCTGCGCGCTTACATGCTGCTGCTGCTGCTTGATGGCGTGCTGTTCAACCTCTGCTTCGCGCTTGCATCAATGGTGTGGGAAGGTCGCTGGTGGGAACCGCGCACCATGCTGGCCGCGCAGGCGATGCTGCCGGTCTATTTCACCATTGCGCTGTACAACAGCACTTACGGCGTCAAGGCGCTGACCGACTGGCTGTTTGCCGCGCGCAAGGCGGTGATCGCGCTGGTGGTGTCCGCCGGGCTGATCAACTTCGTGGGCTTTTACACCAAGACGAACGAGGATTTCTCGCGCGCTTCGGTCACGCTCGGCCTGCTGTTCACCGCGATCCTGCTGGTCGCCTTCCGCCGCATCGTGGCGATGGTGATCCGTCAGCGCTGGAACGGGCGGATTATCAACCGGCTGGTGATTGATGACGGCGGATCGGGCTTCCCGATCGAAGGGGCCGAGATCATCTCGGCCGCGCAGTATGATCTCGATCCCGCCAGCCATGATCCCTTCATGCTTGATCGGCTGGGCAAGCTGCTGCGCAATCAGGATCAGGTGGTGGTGAGCTGCCCGCGCGAACGGCGCGGGAACTGGGCCTTTCTGCTGAAATCGGCCGGAGTCTGTGCCGAGATCGTCAGCGAGCCCGCGCATCAGCTGGGCGCGGTGGGCGTGCACGCCTATGACGACATTGATCGCACGACGCTGGTGGTATCAACCGGACCGATGGGTCTGCGGGCCCGCATTCTGAAGCGGTTGTTCGATATCGCCGTGGCTAGCGCCGGGCTGCTGGTGCTGTCGCCGCTGCTCGCCTTCACCGCGCTTCTGATCAAGCTGGAAGATGGCGGCCCGGTGCTGTTCATCCAGCGGCGACTGGGGCGCGGCAACCAGTTCTTCGACATGTTCAAGTTCCGATCCATGCGCGAGGAACGGCGCGACCCCAACGGCAGTCGCTCCACCCGGCGCGATGACGAACGCATCACCCGGATCGGCGCTTTCATCCGCCGCACCAGCATTGATGAACTGCCGCAATTGATCAACGTGCTTAAGGGCAGCATGTCGATTGTCGGCCCCCGCCCGCACGCGCTTGGCTCCACCGCCAACAACAAATTCTTCTGGGAGGTGGATCGCAAATATTGGCAGCGTCACTGCCTCAAACCGGGGTTGACCGGGCTGGCGCAAGTGCGCGGCCATCGCGGGGCGACCGAGTTTGAAAAGGATCTGACCGACCGGCTGCAATCCGATCTGGAATATATCGCCGGATGGTCATTGCAGCGCGATGTCGGGATCATGCTGCGCACCGTCATGGTGCTGCGGCACAAGAATGCCTATTGAGCGGGCTTGTCGCGGTTCTGCGGCACGGAGAAACTGCCGGTAACCCGGCCATTGCTGCTACCGGTATTGCCCGGTGCCCCGCCCGCCGCATTGCCATCCACCGATGACAATCCGCTACGCAGATCGATCACCAACCGCCAGCCATTCAGCGTATCATTGCCGCGGCGCAGGCGGACATTGCCGGCCATGGTGATGATCCGGCGATCGAAATCATAGATCGCATTGTCGCCGCTTGCGCGTTCATCGCCGCGCGTCACTTCGACCCCGCCAGCGGCGGTGATCCGCAGCAATTCCAGCCGGCCCGCGTCGTTGAAATCCAGCAAGGTGCGGTCTGATCGCAAGGTCAGCCCGGCCTGCTGGATAAT
>JAKFWB010000046.1 GCA_021732945.1 Porphyrobacter sp. | reverse complement strand
CAACGGTGCCGATTGGCGAGACCGGGCTGCGGCTCGACGTCACCTACATCCCCGAAAGCGAGAAGATGCTGGTCGCCGCCATCGGCTTGACCGCTGACGGGGTGCATGACCACGAGCTGTGGCTGGTGCCCGCCGATGGCGGCCCGCTGCAATCGCTGGGCGTGGTCGCACCGGGCGAAGTGCGCAGCATGGCCGTGCCTGCCGCGATCACAGCCAAGCTGAATGACGGAGCGAGCCTTGTGCTCACGCGCGAGCCGATTGGCGGCAAGCCCGAAGGCGTGGATGCCGGCCCGGTGGTGGCCAAGGGCGCGTTCAACCCCGTCTGAGTCATTCGCGCGCTGATCGTCCTGCCGTTACGCGGCTTCGTTTCAGCCCTGAATTATAGCAATTCATCCGCATTAGCATTTTCTCCGCATCCGCATGTCCCGGCCCCGCGTAGCTTTGGGGCAAGCGGGAGGGCTTGCAGACCCGACAACAGCCAAAAGGAGATATCTGCCATGACCCTCAAGACCACGCTTACCACAGCCTTCGCCGTCGCGCTTGCTGCCACCACCGGCCTTGCCGCGCTCCCCGCCGTTGCGCACCAGCACGGCCATCACAAGGCCGCCGCAACCACCGCTCCCAATATCGTCCAGACCGCGATGAGCACCGGCGTGCACAACACTCTGGTCGCCGCCGTAAAGGCCGCTGGCCTGGTCGACACCCTGTCGAGCCCCGGCCCCTTCACCGTCTTCGCGCCGACCGACACCGCCTTTGCCAAGCTGCCCGATGGCACCGTCGCCACGCTGGTGAAGCCTGAGAACAAGGGCACGCTGACCGGCATCCTCACCTACCATGCTGTCGCGGGCAAGGTGACTGCGGCTGATCTGGTGGCGCTGATCAAGCAGCACGGCGGCACTGCCACGCTCACCACCGTTTCGGGCGTAAAGCTCAAGGCGCGGCTTTCGGGCGACAAGATCGTGATCACTGATGGCGCCGGCCGCGCGACCGCTGTCACCACCGCCGACGTGATGACCTCAAACGGCGTGGTCCACGTCACTGACGGCGTGTTCCTGCCCGCCTGATAGGCCTTACCGGCTGGCGCTGTCCCCAACCCCATCCCATTCCAGGGGGCAGCGCTTCTCCCGGCCCCGTCCGGCCTTACCTGAGGCTGGGCGGGGTTTTGCTTGTTTTCGCTGTGACCGGTTTGGTCTAGGCTAGCGCCATGATTGCGCAGAACAAATCGCACCGATGGAAGATGCTGCTTGGTGCAGTTATCATCATGCTGTGTTTGGCGTTGGCGGGTTGGCAATTGTCCAAGGCGCGTTGCCTTCAACTTGTTGGCGAGCTCACCTGCCGCGTTGACACAAGTTCGAAGATTGTCGCACTCACCTTCGACGACGGGCCAACCCCTGAAGGCGTTGACGCAGTGCTTCGCGAGCTCGAACCGCGCGGCATCAAGGCCACCTTTTTCCTGATTGGCAACCGGATGGAACGGTTTCCCGGCCAGGCCGAACGGCTGGTGTCCGCCGGGCACGAACTGGGCAACCACACCTATTCGCACCAACGCAATCTCGGTCGCACGCAGTCCTTCTATGCCGAGGAAATCGCAAAGACTGACCGCCTGTTGCAACGCGCCGGCAGCCGCACCACGCTGTTTCGGCCGCCCTTCGGCAAGCGCTTGATCGGCCTGCCACTAGAGGTCGACCGCGCAGGATACCGCACCATCATGTGGGACGTGGAAGACCAGCCCGAGAAATATGATGAGCCCCAAGCCTATGCCGATGACATTCTGGCGCGTGTGCGTCCGGGGTCGATTATCCTGATCCACCCGATGCACCGGCACAATCA
This sequence comes from Porphyrobacter sp., assembly GCA_021732945.1. Taxonomy (GTDB): domain Bacteria; phylum Pseudomonadota; class Alphaproteobacteria; order Sphingomonadales; family Sphingomonadaceae; genus Erythrobacter. The sequence continues at coordinate 3,477 of JAKFWB010000046.1, read as the reverse complement.
GACGGCAAAAGATGCGCTGCCGATCATCCTTGATGGATTGCAGGCCAAGGGGTTCGAGGTGGTGACGGTTTCGGACTTGCTGAAACGAACGCGGCAGGTCTCTCAGGCTCAGGGCCCTATTCGGCCTTCAGCCATGGTCACAAAGCGCTCTAGCGTTTGGGGGTGAGTTCGAACTGCATGTTGACCGAGGCCACGACTGCGCTTTCGCCATTGTCGATCTTCGTCCCGACCTCAACATTCATGGCACGGGCCATTGGCGCGGGTTCGCCCGTGATCCGCACGCCGCCATCGTTCACCGAGACGATGCGGCTGATCCGCATCCCTAGTGCCGCTGCATAGTCATCGGCCTTCTTGCGTGCATCGGCAACAGCCTGCTTGCGGGCAGCGGCTTCGATCGCAGGCGGCGGCCGGTCGGCGCCCCACCATCCGCGCGAATTATGCACCGACACATCGGTCGCCCCGGCCTCGACCAAAGCTTCGATGACGGCACCGGCCTGGTCGGTATTGCGGACAAACACGACCAGTTGCTGTGAGGCGATGTAGCCTTCATCGCGGTCGCCATCATTGTCGTCGGGATCGCTGCCTCGCCTGAACTCGAAATTCGCATTGGAGATGTCGCGTTTATCGATACCGTTGCCGGCAAGCTGCTTGCGCAGTTGCTCCAATGTAGAGGCATTGTCTCGAATGGCGCGCGCAGGATAGCCGGAAAAGCTTCGCGAGCCAGCCCGGATGGTGAAGACCTCCACCCCTTCAGACGTGGAGTAGCCGACGCCGCTCACCGACAGGACCGTGTCCTTCGACGCTTCATTCGCTCCGGTTGCCGAAACCAGCATGGGGGCGGCAAACAATGCCAGCCAGCCGCATTTGAGAACCCGGTCCATAGTCAAACTCCCACGGCACCGGAATACCGTGGGAGGATTAAAATAGCGTTCTGATTCGACGAATTAATCTGCAAGGGCGGTGTTACGCCGCCTCTTCCTTCTTGTCCTCGGCGCCGATCACGCGGATCGGTTCCTTCTTGCCCTCGACCACTTCGCAGTCGATCACGATTTCGGTCACGCCGACCATGTCGGGCAGATCGAACATCGTGTCGAGCAGCAGGCCTTCGACAATCGAGCGCAGCCCGCGCGCGCCCGTCTTGCGCTTGATCGCGCGTTCGGCAATCGCTTGCAGGGCGTCAGGGGTGAAGGTCAGTTCGACATCTTCGAGCTCGAACAGCTTGCGATACTGCTTGACCAGCGCGTTCTTGGGCTCGCTCAGAATCGTCACAAGGGCCGGGATGTCGAGATCGTGCAGCGTCGCGATCACCGGCAGACGGCCGACGAATTCGGGGATCAGGCCAAACTTGAGGAGATCCTCAGGCTCGCTCTTCTCCAGCAATTCGCCCACGCGGCGCTTGTCCGGATCGGCGACATGCGCGCCGAAGCCGATGCTGCGCTTTTGCAGGCGGTCGGCGATGATCTTGTCGAGGCCTGCAAACGCTCCGCCGCAGATGAACAGGATGTTGGTGGTGTCCACTTGCAGGAATTCCTGCTGCGGGTGCTTGCGCCCGCCCTGCGGCGGCACGGAGGCGGTGGTGCCTTCCATCAGCTTCAGCAGCGCCTGCTGCACGCCTTCGCCCGAAACGTCGCGGGTGATCGATGGGTTTTCCGCCTTGCGCGTGATCTTGTCGATCTCGTCGATGTAGACGATCCCGTGCTGCGCCTTTTCGACGTTGTAATCGGATGATTGGAGCAGCTTGAGGATGATGTTCTCGACATCCTCGCCCACGTAACCCGCTTCGGTCAGCGTGGTCGCATCGGCCATGGTGAAGGGCACATCGAATGTGCGCGCCAGCGTCTGCGCCAGCAGCGTCTTGCCCGAACCGGTCGGGCCGACGAGCAGGATGTTCGACTTGGCCAGCTCAACATCGCCCGCCTTGCCGCTGTGCTTCAGGCGCTTGTAATGGTTGTGCACCGCGACCGCGAGCACGCGCTTGGCGCGGTCCTGCCCGATCACGTAATCATTGAGCGTCGTGAAGATATCCATCGGCGTGGGGATTTCGCCGTCTTTCTTGCCGGCAATCCCTGCTTTGGTTTCTTCGCGGATGATGTCGTTGCACAGCTCGACGCATTCATCGCAGATGAACACGGTGGGGCCGGCAATCAGCTTGCGCACCTCGTGCTGCGACTTCCCGCAGAAGCTGCAGTAGAGGGTACTCTTGCTATCGGATCCGCTCAATTTGGTCATTCCTGTGTCCTCGAATCCAGCCAGGCACGTTGCACGCAGATGGGGCGGATTCGCCAAATGTATCGATGGCACCAGATGAATCAACACATGGCGCGATAATTCGTGTTGTTACTATCGCGGCCGTTGACGCCGAAGCACCCAAAAGACAGGCATTTGCCGCCCCTGTCCCACCCCGGCGCAGGTGCGCTGACAAGCCTTATTCAGGCGCGCCGCCCGAACCTTCCTCGCTATCACCATCCTCATTATCGGGCCGGGTTTCAAACACCTTATCGACCAGACCAAAGGTCTTGGCTTCTTCCGCTTCGAGGAAGGTGTCACGGTCCATCGCCTTTTCGATTTCTTCAAGGCTGCGGCCGGTGAACTTCACGTAGAGATCGTTCATGCGGCTGCGGATACGCAGGATTTCGCGCGCCTGAATCTCGATGTCCGAAGCCATCCCGCGTGCGCCGCCCGAAGGCTGGTGGATCATGATCCGCGCATTGGGAAGCGCGATGCGCATGCCGGGCTCGCCCGCAGCCAGCAAGAAGCTCCCCATCGATGCGGCCTGCCCCATGCACACGGTCGACACGCGCGGCTTGATATATTGCATGGTGTCGAAAATCGCGAGACCGGCCGTCACCACCCCGCCGGGCGAGTTGATATACATGCTGATAGGCTTGGACGGATTTTCGCTTTCAAGGAACAGCAGCTGCGCGGTGATCAGCGAAGCCATGCCGTCTTCCACCTGACCGGTGACAAACACGATGCGTTCGCGCAGCAGGCGGCTGAAAATGTCGAAGCTGCGTTCCCCCCGGCTGGTCTGTTCGACCACGACCGGGACAAGGGCGCCGGTGACCGGATCACGGGTGAACTGGCCCTGAGTGCCGTAAGCTTCGCCGGAATTGCAGAACAGATCGATCATGAGAGGTGCGTGTCCTTCGTGGGTGTCGATACGGCTATGTCGGACGCTGGGGGGCAATTTCAAGGGCGTTTACCACGCTGCCTGTGAATTGGCACGCGGACCGGGGCGTTTTCCCCCTTGCCGACGCGCTGAACCGTGGCAAACCCTTAAATCATGATCACAATCACATCGGCCCGTTCGGGCGTCCGCGCAGGCCTTGCCCTGCTTCTTGCCACAACTGCGACAGCGGCGCTGGCCCAGCAATCCCCTGACGACATCGTGATTCAGGAGCTGCCCCCGAGCGCGATTGTGGACACGAACGCGCATATCGAGCGGATTAGTACGCTTTATGATGCTGGCCCGATGCT
>JAKFWB010000045.1 GCA_021732945.1 Porphyrobacter sp. | reverse complement strand
AATGTCCTCTTGGGGCCGCTCACCTCAACCTGGCCCGCAGCCTTGCGTATCCTGGTGTATGCAATTGTTCAGGTCGGGCTGATTACCTATGTCATCATGCCGCGCCTTACCCGTGTTCTTGCACGCTTCATCTACCCGTCAAGCAAGGCGACTTGATCATCCCTGCAGCGGCTCTGATGTTTCATCTCCTCCGTTCCCGTCGGTATTGCGACGGCGTCACGCCAACCTCGCGGCGGAACAGTCTAGCGAGCTGACCCTGATCGTCGTAGCCGATAGCGGCCGCGACGTCGCATATTGGCAGCGTGGTGTTGGCGAGCAGATCCTTCGCGCGCTCGATCCGCAGCATGATCTGGTAGCGGTGCGGTGGCAGGCCGGTCGATTGCTTGAACGCACGGCTGAAGTGGTAGGGCGACAGGCCGACAGTATTGGCCAAGGTCGTCAGATCGAAATTCGCATGGCTCTCGCGCAAGGCTTCGCTGGCGCGCCTCACCTGCCAGTCGGCCAGCCCGCCACGGTGCAAGGGTTTTGGCGCGGGCCGGCCCGCCTCGATGGTCAGCATCGACACCATGGCAAGCAATGTGCTTTCAAAAAACAGGCCCGTGGCAGGGTCGGCGGGGTCGGTGAGATCGAACATCGCACCAATCATCTGGCCGAACAGCGGATTGGCGAGCGGCGCGCTGTGCAGCGCGCCGAAATCGCCATCTTCCGGCAGGCGCAGGTCATCTCTGACGAGCGTTTTCAAACGAGAAAAGGGTAAAGTTGCAAGCTGCAGTTCATGGTGCCCTGTCATTTGAAACGAGGTTGCCGTGTCAGGGGCAACAAGCACCGTGACCTTTCGATCAAGCCGGTCATTATAGCGTCCGGCACCAATGTCCGCGGAGTAGGTCCCTTTCCCTGTTGGGTTGAATGCAACGACGAGCTCGGGTACCGGCACATCCGACCAATCGCCAGCGGTCTGCTCCACTCCGAGCAGCGTCGCGAAGGGCAGCGTTGTCACGCGCTTGATCGTGCTGGCATATTCGGCCTTGTAGAAATCGACGTAGCTTTCGAATTGTCTATCCATTTCGCCCATATCAGTTCGTGTCGCCTTCTTTCCAGACATACGCTGGAACGCTCGTCAGCGCGATCTGCTTCGGCTCGGACATGTAATCTGGTGCCCCCAGCATTTAGTCCGCCTGGGCTCTGCCCAATTCTGGACCAGTGTTACCGCTGATTTCAAGACCTCTACAATTCCCGGTAATTTTATTGCTGGGACGCGCGACGCTCAAGCGTCCGAAACACGCTACCATTGGGTCATTTCGCAGCAATCCATGCACAATTCGACAATCCAGGCCAAGTCTCTCGCGCCTTGGCGAGCTATCCCTTGCGAGCGACAGATTGCGACGCTGCAGCGTCAAGCTCCAGAAGGATGTCCATCATGACGTGCTCTGCTCTGCACACAGCGCCGCTGCCTGCGGCTGGGGTAAAGCCACAGCGCAAGGCCATCGCGCCGGGCCAGCTGATGATCGGCGGCCAATGGCGCAACGCGGAAACCGGCGAGACCACCGACAACCTCGATCCCACCACCGAAGCCGTCACCACCCAGATCGCCAAGGGCACCGTGAACGACGCCAATGCCGCCGTCGATGCCGCCTATGACGCTTTCGAGGATGGCCCGTGGGGCAAGATGCACCATGAGGAGCGGGCCAAGATCCTGTTCCGCATGGCGGACCTGATGGACGAGCGCGCCGAGGATCTTGCGATCCGCGAGGCGATGGACATGGGGATGCCGTACCGCGATTTCCGCGAGATCATCATGCCGCATTGCTCGGGCCTGTTCCGCTTTTTCGGTGGTTTGGCGATGAGCGCGATGAACGGCAGTTACCGGTCGAGCTATGAACACGACATCCGCATCCTGACCCGCCGCGAGCCGCTGGGCGTGGTGGCGGCGATCACGCCGTTCAACTTTCCGCTCGCGCTGTCCTGCTCCAAGATCGCGCCGGCGCTGGCGGCGGGCAACACCATCGTCCACAAGCCAGCGTCCGACACACCGCTGACCGCCCTTGCCATGGCGCAGATCGCGCTCGATGCCGGCGTGCCGGAGGGGGCGTATAACCTGATCACCGGGCCCGGCGGCTCGATTGGCGATGCGCTGGTTGCCAACCCGAAGGTCGAGAAGATCGCCTTCACCGGATCGACCGGCGTCGGCCAGGGCATCATGCGCAAGGGTGCCGACACGATGAAGCACCTGACGATGGAACTGGGCGGCAAATCGCCCAACATCGTCTTTGCCGATGCGAACATGGAAAGCGCACTGCAGGCCGCATTCTGGGGCATCTTCTGGAACAAGGGGGAGGTCTGCGTGGCAGGCTCGCGCATTATGGTCGAACGCCCGATCTACGACGAATTCGTCGAGCGTCTCTCGGCCATGGCCAAAGCGGCCGTGCTGGGCGATCCGCTGGACCCCGCGACGATGCTCGGCCCGATCGCGTCCAGGGGCGAATATGACAAGGTGCTGCGATATGTGCAGGCAGGCAAGGATTCGTCCGCACGGCTGAGCGCGGGCGGCGGCACCCGCAAGATCAATGGCAAGGGGCTGTTCATCGAAGCCACCGTATTCGCCGACGCCACCAACGACATGACGATTTCGCAGGAAGAAATCTTCGGCCCGGTCGTGCCAGTGATCCCGTTCGACACCGAGGACGAGGCGATCCGCCTTGCCAACGCCACCAGCTTTGGCCTCGCGAGCGGCATCCAGACCGGCGACATGGGCCGCGCGCTGCGGCTGGCCGACCGGATCAAGGCGGGCACGGTCTGGCTCAACACCTGGCACAAGTACCACCCCAACGCCCCCTTCGGCGGTTTCAAGATGAGCGGCTATGGCCGCGAACAGGGGGCCGAGGCGCTGGAGAATTACACGCAATACAAGACCATCTGGGCCAATCTGGGTTGATCCCTCCACGACGAAGCCAGAAACCGGAGACAAACAATGGACGCCATTCTCGAACTGCCGCCCGATCTGCCGCCGCACGACCCGGCACCCCTGCATGCCGTAACGGGACGGACCATTGCGGAATGGCCAGTGGGCACCTTCGTTGAAAACATATGCCCGCTCGTCGACGGCTCGTTCGCGATCTCGGTGTTGAGCGAGGCGCGGATTGATCGCGTCTGGACCAGTGGTCGGCGCGAGACGCTGATCCAGCTTGCCGCACCGGTAACAGGCTTGGTGTTTGTCGATGATCATCTTTTTGCAGCAGTTGGCGTGCCCGATCAAGCGCCATGGTCGGTGTGGCGGATCGATCCCGAGAATGGCAGCGGCGAACCGTGGGTCGATTTGCCCGATGCCGAGTTCCTGAACGGCCTTGCGATCCTCGACCCGGCAACGCTGCTCGCGTGCGAAGCGGCGCAGGGGCGCATCGTCCGGATAGATCTGAAGGCGCGGACCAGCACGACATGGTTCGTCGATAAACGGCTCACCAAGGCGCCTGCGGCGCCTTTCTTGCCCGGTGCCAATGGGCTGAAACTGTTTGGCGGCCATGCCTATGTGACGTCGAATGGACGCGCACTTGTCCTGCGCATCGCCATTGGGGACGATGGCAAAGCGGGCCCCGTCGAGACCATCGCCACCCGGCTGCGCGCCGACGATCTGGCCTTCGACGAGAACGGCAATGCCTATCTGTGCACACATATTGGCCATAGCCTCGATCGGCTCAATCCGACGGGTGAAAGGATCGCATTGGCCGGTATTGCCGAGGGCATGGCTGGATCGACCGCTTGCGCATTTGGCATCGTGCAGGGCGAAACCGAGGTGCTCTACGTGACGACAACTGGCGGCATCATCGCGCCGCCCGGCGGCGTTCTCCAGCCCGCCCGGCTGGTCCGGCTTGAGGTCGATGCCCGCGGTGCGCCGCTCGCGCCCAAGCTTGCGGAGACTGTGCAATGAGCAACATCCTGATGGTCGTCACCAGCGCAGGCATGATCGATGGCAGGCCGACCACCGGCTTGTGGTTCAGCGAATTTGCCGAGCCACGCGCCGCACTGCTCGCGGCTGGGGCGACGCTGACTGTCGCCAGTCTGCTGGGCGGGCCATGTCCGGTCGATCCGCGCGGCTATCCCGCTGAGGCTGACATTGCCGAGGCGCGCGATGCCCTGGCGACGCTGAACGCCACACTGCAGCTTGCCGGGATCCGCCATGACGGCTTCGACGGCATCTTCATGCCGGGCGGACACGGGCCGATGTTCGATCTTGCGACCCATGCGGGCCTCAAAGCGTTGATCGCAGATTTTTGGAGCGCCGGAAAGGTCGTCGGATCGGTCTGCCACGGGCCTGCGTCGCTGCTGAACGTCGTGCTGCCCGGCGGGACAACCTTGCTGCATGGCCGCACCGTAACAGGCTTCACCTACCAAGAGGATCGGGAAGATGCGCTGTTTGCGCACATGCCGTTCTCGCTGCAGGACCGGATGACGCTGGAGGGCGCGAATTTCGTCGAGGGCCCAGCACACCAGCCGCATGTCGAGGTCGACGGTCGGCTGGTCACCGGTCAGAATCCCCAGTCGGGGAAAGTGACTGCGGAGGCCTTTGTCAGCCTGCTTCAGGGCAAGGGGCTTGCGGCATGATGATGGTGACCTGCGACATTGCCGAAGGCGCGCTGCCACATCTTAAAGCGCTTCGGCTCCGCCATCTTGAATACATCGCGCAGCACCGCGACATGATCCTGTTCGGCGGCCCCGCGCGGCGCGCGGACTGCACGCCGGAAACAATGGTGATCGTGATCGCCACCGACGACCGGGCTGTCGCGGATGCTTTTGTCGCCGCCGAGCCTTATGCCGCGTCGGGCGTTGTTTTCGCCACGATCTAGATCAGACCCTGGTCCCAAGTCATCCCCGAACCGCATCCTGGCGCGCTCGCCGACGACATCGCGGGCGAGAAACGCCGATTGGGCGGTGACCTATTACAAGCACGGTCGATCCATGTCGCATCGCCAGTTCGCCACGCTGGGAAAATCCATCATGAAGATCGGCATCATCGGCGCTGGCAACATCGGCGGGACGCTCGGGCGTCTGTGGGTGCAGGCCGGGCACTATGTGCGGTTCGGGGTGCGCGATCCGGCGCGGGTCTTGCCGCTACTGGACGAACTTGGCTCAGGCGCTAGCGCTGGATCAGCCCGCGCGGCGGCTGCCTATGGCGAGGTGGTCGTCTACGCCGGACCTTACGGCGCCTGGCCACAGGTTGCCGAGGATATCCTGTCGAGCGTGCACGGCAAGGTCATCGGCGATGCGGCCAACCCCTATGCCGAGCGCGACGGCGCCATCGTCAACGCTGTCGCGCTCGGCATAGGG
>JAKFWB010000035.1 GCA_021732945.1 Porphyrobacter sp. | reverse complement strand
GCGCTCGATCGGCTGATAGGGATCGGTGTTGGTGCCCATCGCGATGGGCTTCGGTTGATAGCCCTTCTTCGCCAGCGTCGCCCGCAGCAGTTCCGCCGCATTGGGCTTCGCAAACAACCGGGTCTCTAAATCGAGTCCGGGGGAGAGGTCATGATAGGCGTGGGTGGGGCGGGCGTAGCAATAGACGCAGCCATGCTCGCACCCGCGATAGGCGTTGATCGAGCGATCAAACGGCACATCGGGCGATTGGTTGAAGGTGAGGATCGACTTGGGCCGCTCCTCGGTGACCGTGGTGCGCAGTTTGATGGGTGGGCCGTCGAGGCGCTCGACATGATCGCGCCAGTCGCCATCAACCTCGCGCTCCGCCAATCCGAAGCGGGTAGGGACCGCTCCCGATTGCGCCCCGCGTCCTTTGATCATGGAATGTGTCACGTGAAACATTTAGGGAACAAAGAGGATGATGAGAACCCCTTTTCGTCATTGCGAGGAGCGAAGCGACGCGGCAATCCATGGCTGGAAGGCGCAGCAGACTGAGCGCTGGTTTTCGGACGAGGACTAAGGGTCATGGATTGCCACGCGACCTTTCGGTCGCTCGCAATGACGAGCCTTTTTTCCTAAACCTCGCGCAACCGCGGCATCAGCTCGACAAAATTGCAGGGCCGGTTGCGGCTGTCGAGTTGCTCCGCCAGAATCCCGTCCCAGCCATCCTTCACCGCTCCGTTCGATCCGGGCAGGGCGAAGATATAGGTCCCTCGTGCCACCACCGCGCAGGCGCGTGATTGGACCGTGCTGGTGCCGATGCTCTTGAAGCTGAGCCAGCGGAACACCTCGCCAAAACCGGGTATGTCGCGCGCGTCGGCGATCATGGTCAGGGCTTCGGGGGTGACATCGCGGCCCGTAAGCCCGGTGCCGCCGGTGCTGACCACGGCGTCGATGGCGGGATCATCGATCCACGCTTCGAACTGGCCCGCCAGCAGCACCGCATCATCCTTGACGATGGCGCGTGCAGCGAGATTGTGGCCCGCGCCCGTCACCCTCGCCGACAGAATATCGCCCGAGGTATCGTTCTCCGCGGTGCGCGTGTCCGATACGGTCAGCACCGCGATATTGATCGGCTTGAACGGGCGGCTCTCGTCAATCGCCATTACTTTTCGAGCCTTGCCGAGCGCACGGCGCGGGCTTCCGGAAACTCCGGCCAGCGGCCCTGGGCCAGCGCCCGGCGGCTGGGCGAATCCGTCCCGGCGGCGCGTTCATACATCCAGTAATTGCGCATCACGATCGCGACATAGCCGCGCGTTTCCCAATAGGGGATCGATTCCATCCACAGCAGCGGATCGCCCTGATCGTTGATCTCGGTGTTCCAGCGGCTGATCGGGGTGAGGCCGGCATTATAGGCCGCCATGATCTTGGGCAGCACGCCCCCGGTGGCGGGGGAATCGCGCAGCATCGCCAGATTGCGCTGGCCAAAGGCGAGGTTCACTTCGGGATCGTTCAGATTGACGTAGGACGCGCTCATATTGAGCGTCGGCGCGTGCTGGCGCACGGTGATGGGCGTGATCTGCATCAAGCCGCGCGCATCCGCCGGGCTGACAGCATTGGCGCGGAAGTTTGATTCCTGCAGCGCATGGGCAAAGGCGAGCGCGGGATCGACCTGCCAACCATCGACTGGCTGCCAACGGGCGACCGGGAAACGCAGGCTCGGATCGCTGCGGACACCATAGGGCGCGTTATGCGCCATGAACAATTGCGTGGCCGGAAGGCCAAGCTCGCGCGCCAGCCGGGATAAGGCGTCGAATTGACCGGCCGGACCAATCCGCGCTTCGTGCCGCAACACTTCATCGGCGAGCGCCGGGCGGCCAATCTCAGTGAGAGCCACCGCCACCCGGACATTCTCGCGGCCCGACAGCGCCGCCCAGTCATCCCGTCCGAGCCTTGGCGCCGGGGCATGGGTGGGCAATTCAACGCCCAATTGGTCTGCTGCCAGCATCCCGTAGAGCGTTTCGTCCATCTGCGCTGCGGCGCTGAGGTGCTGCTGCGCCTGTCCCGGCTCCCGGCAACGCACCAGCGAACGGTGCGCCCAGTAATGTCCGGCCGCCGCCAGTTCGGGGTTCGATGCGCCCGCTGCGGTGCGAGCGAAGGCTTCGGCAGCCAGCTGGCAATAGCCCAGCCGCCATGCGGCCAGCCCTTCGGTCCAAGCGCCTTCCGCGACCCATTCGCCCGAGCCTTCAGCCGCAGTGCGCGCGAGTTCGAGTGCGGAACGATCATCATTCTCAATGTAGTGGCTCCACGCCACCCGCTGGCGCCACTCGGCGCGGGCATCGCTGGAAAGCTGCCCGTCAATCTCCGTCAGCAGTCGCTGCGCCTCGCCCGGGTTATCGGCCTTGATCGCTTCGAGGATCAGCGATGCCGTGGATGCTGGCATCGTCCCATCACTCACCGCGCGCGGCAGGATGCGCTTGGGCGCATAGGGCTGGCGTGCAAAGCCCTGCGCCTGCGGCAGGGCGGGCAGGGCGATCACGCCGCGCTTGGCACCCATTGTCGCCAGCTGTTCGGCCTGGGGCAGGTCGGTCCCGGCGTTGAACCACGCCGCGATCTGTTCGGCGGAAACCTTGGGGCTGTTGGCGTGGGTGTAATATTCAGCCCGTGCGGCCTGCGTCAGCACGCCATCGGGGCGCTGGGCCAGCATGGTTTCGACCACGCCCCATTGTTCGGCATCGATGGCGGCAAAGAGCTGGCGATAGTGATTGCGCTCCTCGTTCGTCAAAACGCTGGCCGCAGCGCTCACGCCCGTGCGTGCCTCGCTGCGCCAATTGGCCACGAGATCGCCGGACTGGGCTTCAGCGCTCACTGGTACGGCTAACCCGCCCAGCGCCAGCGCCGTAAATCCCGCGCAAGCGCGAACCACATTCAGGCTGACCATTCTAACCATCTCTTCCAGAAGCGGGCCTTGAGCCGGGGCATATTGATCATGGCATCGAGCGTCTCGCTGACCATGACCGGGGTGTTAACCACGGTCTGGTTCATTCCACCTAAAGGATTATCCTTAACATCGCTTAACAATGATCCGGCTGCTGTGCCAAGCACCAGAACGCGGCGAGGCGCAGCCAGTGTGACATGGTGCGCCAGCACTGCGTCTATCCCGCCCGCGCCGATGGCAGCGAGATCGGCCATGGGCGTGTGGCAGGGCAGGGCAGCGGCGATGTAGATCGCGCCATCATCCAGCCCCATGGCGACAAAGATATTGGCGAGCAAACGGCCCTGCGGTCCTTCAAGCAGGCGTTCGCGGTCGTGCTCTTCAGGCTGCGGCACCAGCACCATCAGTGCAGCGCCCGCTGGCCCACGCGGTGCAATCCGGGGATAAAGGCCAGAGGCATCGAGCTCGGGCGCGGTGAGCCACCATTGGCGGAAGGCGGCAAGATCGGCCGGCGGCGAATCGCCCAGCAGGTTGCGGCGCGGTGTGATCGGGGCAGGGGCAGGCGGATGCGTGTTGAGTTGCTGCGTCGCATCGCGCAGCTTTTCGTGCGAAGGGGCTGCTGGCTGCGTTCCGGCCCTTGCGGCAGCTGGTGCGGAAGCCACATCCAAAGGTGCATCGGCCAACCACGCCGTAACGTCATCGCTATAGTCGCAGTCCACCCCTGCCGCGCGCCACCAGGCAAGCGACGCCTCAAATTCGCGGGCGAGGGAAAGGTCGGGTTTGCTCATGCCAATAAAGGCAGGTCTTGACTGTCTGATACCCAGTTAGCAAGTGAACCGGACAAGCAATTCGCCGGAATGTGCGGCGCGCACGCTCAAAACAGTCAGGATCAGGAAAGCCCGATGGTCGAACGTGAATCAATGCCTTGCGATGTCGTGATTGTCGGCGGTGGTCCGGCGGGGCTCGCAGCAGCGATCAGGCTCAAGCAGATCAATGCTGAGCTTGAGGTGATCGTGCTCGAAAAGGGCTCGGAAATCGGCGCGCATATCCTGTCCGGCGCGGTAGTCGATCCCAAGGGTTTGGACGAATTGCTGCCCGATTGGCGCACCATGGGCTGCCCGATGGCGGAAACCCCGGTGACCGATAACTGGCACTGGGCCCTGTCCAAGAAGGGCAAGACGTCCATCCCGCACCTGATCATGCCCTCGTTCCTGTCGAACCATGGCTGCTACACTGGCTCGCTCGGCAACCTCACCCGCTGGCTGGCCGAACAGGCCGAGGGGCTGGGGGTGATGGTGTTCCCCGGCTTCCCCGCCGCCGAGGTGCTGATCGATGACGAGGGCCGCGTTGCCGGTGTGATCACGCAGGACATGGGGATCGCGGCGGACGGCAGCCACAAGGGCGATTTCACCCCCGGCCTCGAAATCCACGCCAAGTACACCTTGTTCGCAGAGGGCGCGCGCGGTCACCTGACCAAGCGGATGAAGGCGAAGTATGACCTTGAGGTGAATTGCCAGCCGCAAATCTATGGTCTCGGCATCAAGGAGCTGTGGGACATTGATCCCAAGAAGCACAAGCCGGGCCGGGTAATCCATACGCAGGGCTGGCCACTATCGGAAAGCGGCAGCAATGGCGGCGGGTTCCTCTACCATCAGGCCAATGGGCAGGTGGCGCTCGGCTTCGTGACCTGGCTCAATTACAAGAACCCGTGGGTCTCTCCCTATCAGGAGTTCCAGCGGTGGAAGCAGCATCCGGCGATCCGCGAATATCTCGAAGGCGGCAAGCGCGTGTCCTATGGCGCGCGCGTTATCAATGATGGCGGGTGGCAGTCGATCCCCAAGCTCGCCTTCCCCGGCGGCGCGCTGATCGGCTGCGCGGCGGGCTTCGTCAACGTGCCGCGCATCAAGGGAAGCCACACCGCGATGAAAAGCGGGATGCTGGCGGCAGAAAGCGTTGCGGCGGCGATCGCAGCTGGGCACGAGAAGACCGAGCTCACCGATTACGAACCCGCTGTGCGCGGTAGCTGGGTTGGTGATGAGCTCCAGAAGGTCAAGAACGTGCTCCCAGCGATGGAGAAGTACGGCGATGACATCGGTACGCTGCTCGGTGGGATCGACATGTGGATGCGCCAACTGAAGATCGGCCTGCCGATCACGATGAAGTTCCACGCCGATCATGAAATGACCGGCCGCGCTGACCTCTATCCCAAGATCGACTATCCCAAGCCCGACGGCGTGATCAGCTTCGACCGCCTGACGAATGTGGCCTACAGCTACACCAACCACGCCGAGGATCAGCCGGTCCACTTGCAAGTGGCTGACCTTGGCTTGCAGAAGGATAGCGAGCTGGCGGTGTTTGGCGGGCCTTCCGCGCGGTATTGCCCGGCCGGGGTCTATGAATGGCTGGAGGAAGCGGGCGGCG
>JAKFWB010000133.1 GCA_021732945.1 Porphyrobacter sp. | reverse complement strand
GTACGCATACGCTGGCGGTGACGGTGCGCGCGATTGCCACCAACCAGCTCACAGATGCCAACACCTGGCGTGCGATCCGGCGCGAAATGTCGATTGCGGCGCTCAATGGCAGCACGGTCGCGGTGGTGATCGGGACAATCGTAACAGTCTTGTTCCAGAACCCGATGCTGGGACTGGTGATTGGCGCGGCGATGCTGTGCAACATCGTGATTGCGGGCTTTGCAGGCGTGCTGGTGCCGCTTACTTTGCAACGCTGGAAGGCCGATCCGGCGATCTCCTCCTCAATCTTCGTCACCATGACGACCGATTCGATGGGCTTCCTCGTCTTCCTAGGTTTGGCAGTGGTCAGCGGTTTGGTCGCCTGATAGCCCCGCTCCCAAACCGTAAGGGAGAGAGAGTATGGCATGACGGGTAAGCGGCAAGATTGTGCTGCTGACAGGCTGCGCGATGGGCTTGGGCAAGGCGGCGACCAAGGCGCTGATGGCCGAGGGCGCGACCGTCATCATAACCGACATCGACGAAGCGGCAGGCCGCGCCACGGCGGCGGAGCTGGGCTGCGATTACTTGGCCCAGGACGTCACCGATTGGGCGCGCTGGCAGGCGGTGATTGCCGAAGTTGAGGCGAACCACGGCCGGCTCGATGTGCTGGTCAACAATGCCGCGATCACCGTGTTCGGCTCGATTGCCGACATTTCGCCGGAGGATTTCAAGCGCTGCTACACGGTCGATGTGGATTCGATTTTCATGGGCTGCAAGGCAGCGATCCCGCTGATGGCGAAGAGCGGCGGCGGGTCGATCGTTAACTTTTCCAGCGCGGCGGGCAACAAGGTCTCGCCTGACCTCGCTGCCTATAACAGCGCCAAGGCGGCGGTGGTGACACTGACCAAGAGCATCGCACTGTATTGCGCGCGCGAACAGAACGGCGTGCGGGTGAACTCGGTACAGCCCGGCACGATTCTCACCCCCAACGTGGAAAGCGTGATCGCCGGCACGCCCGATCCCGAAGCGACCCGTGCGGCGTTCTCGGTCGCGCAGCCGATTGGCCGCATGGGCGAGGTCGAAGATATCGCGCATCTGGTGGTCTATCTCGCCAGCAATGAAAGCAAGTTTGCCACCGGCGCGCCGTTTATTGTGGACGGCGGGCTGAGTATCGCTTGATCGCGGGGTGCATCGGCCCACATTGGGGCCATGCCGCTTCACCTGACCAAAATCGCGTTCGGCGCGAAAAGCTATGATGATCTCGCCGGATGGTATGAGGGACGCAGCGGCATCCGCCTGACCACCCGCAACCGGCCGACGCGGCACGAGGAAGTGGTCGGCGGATCGCTGTTCTGGATCATCAACCACGCGATTGTGGCGCGGTCCACGATCACCGGATTTGTGAAGACCGAGGATGGACGCTGGGACATCCTGCTCGAACCGCGCCTGATCCGCGTCCACCAGCAGCCGAAACGCGCGCATCAGGGCTGGCGCTATCTAACCGATGAGAAAGCGCCGAAGGATGTGGCCGAGGGTGAGGACATTGGCGATGCGCTGCCCGGCAAGCTGGCGATGAAGCTGGAGCGGCTGGGGCTGGTATAGGCCGCTACATTCGCTCGTCCTGAGCCTGTCGAAGGACGCATACGCCGAAGCCATGCTTCGACAAGCTCAGCATGAGCGGGGTATGGTGAAGGTCAGCCCGCCGCCGCCCTGCTCTTCTCAGCCACCCGCCTAAGCGCGTTCACATAAACCTCGGGCGCCTGCGCGCCTGGGATCATGAACTTGCCCTCCACGATCATCGCCGGAACGCCGGAAATGTTCATATCCCACGCCTGTGCTTCCTCGGCGAGGACGCGGGCTTCGAGTTCGGGATCGTCGAGCGCGGCCTTGGCCGCTACGCGGTGCAGGCCGACGCTCGCCGCGATGTCGAGCAGCACTTCGCGGTCCCCCAAGGGCTTGCGGAGGTTGAAATGGGCGCGGAACAGCGCGAGTTTCAACGCGGTCTGGGCCTCTGGCCCGGCCTGTTCCAGCGCGAAGGTCAGCAGCTTGTGGCTCTCCCGCGTGTTCCACATCATCGCAGGGGGTGCGTCTACCTCACCTTCCCACGCCAGAGATACCCCCGCCCCTTCCGCAATCGCCTTCATCTGCGCGCGCAGGCCTGCCCCTTCCTCGGCAGAGCGGCGGTATTTGCGCTGGAGGTGCGCCTCTTGCTCCTCGCCTTCGGCTGGCATCTGCGGGTTCAATTCGAACGGCCGCCAGCGGATTTCCGCCGCGATCTCGCCTTTGAGCTCGGTCAGCGCCTTGGTCAGCTGGCCGTAGCCAATCAGGCACCAAGGGCACATCACATCCGAATAGATGTCGATGGTGAGAGTCTGGGTCATCGGTCGAGCCACCATGCTACCAAGTGATGCGCAATCGCGAAGGGGCGCGGGAAGTAAAGGAGGTCGGTGCCCTTCTCCCCCGCCGCGCGCGCTTCTTCCAGTTCAGCGCGGGTGAACCAGCGCGCGTCTTCCAATTCCGTGGTGTCGATGGTGATTTCGGGATCATCGCACTCGCTTGTGCAGCCGATCATCAGCTGGCTCGGGAAGGGCCAGGGCTGGCTGGCGATATAGCGCACATCGCGCACCCGCACGCCCGCCTCTTCGTGGATCTCACGCGCGACGGCTTCCTCGATGGTCTCGCCCGGTTCGACAAAGCCTGCCAGCGCCGAATACATCTTGGGCGGGAAGCGCGGCTGGCGGCCCAGCAACAAGCGGTCCTCATGCTCCACAAGCATGATCGTCACCGGATCGGTGCGCGGGAAGTGGTCCGCGCCGCAGCCATCGCAATGCCGCTGCCAGCCGCCCTTGACCGGCTTGGTCCCCGCCCCGCAGCGCGCGCAGAAGCGGTGGCGCGCGTGCCAATCGGCCAAGCTCCTCGCCCCGCCGTAGATCGCCAGATCGGGCGGAGAAAGCAGTTGCATCATCTGCCAGGCGGCGGGCTGAGCATAGGCTGGCCCCTCGGCTCCCACAGGCGGCACCGGAGCAAAATGCGCCTTGCCGTCCAGCAACCCGAGGAACACCAACTCGGCATCCTCGGCCACATCGGCGAGGCTGCCCCACACCAGCCCGCCCACATCGTCCACGCCCGGCAGCAGCCCATCCATCAGCAGCACCCGCGCGCGCCAGTTCATCAGCCCGGCCAGCGCAGCATCATCGGTGCGGATATGATCCGCCCGGTCAAGCGGCGATCCGGCAAAGGCCATCACTGGTGCAGGCGCGGGCGCGTGCATCACGCCGCCTTCTTGCTGGCGCGCATCGCCGCCAGATCGGCCTTCATTGCCGCGAGGAATTCGTCGCGGATCGGGTAGGCTTCGGACGGCATGTACTGCGTGAACAGGGTCGAGCGCAGGCCGAGGTTGAAATCCACCGCCGCCAGCGTGCCGGCCGCCCCGCCCCAGCCGAACTGCCCGTCCTTCGACCGGCCACCCGCGCCGTGGCCCTCGCCTTCAAGCCAGCTGCCCTTGGTATCCACCGTCGCCGGGATCAGATCGGAAACCCCAACCCGCACCGCACCCTCGCTCATCACGAATTTGCCGTCGATCCGGCCATAGCCCAGCAGCATCCGCAGGAACCGGTCATAATCCTTGGGGCTCGACACCAGGCCGCCGCCGCCCGCTGGCACTTCGGGGGGATCGGTGAAGATCGAATTGGCACCCGGATCGATCGGGAAGGCATTGCCGCCGATGATGCCGTAGTTATCGGTCAGGCGGTGAACCTCGCTCTGGGGCACCTGCATCCAGGTGCTGTTCATGCCGCAAGGCTCGAAGATCCGCTTTTTCAGGAAGGCTTCAAACTCCATCCCGCTCACCACCTCGATTACCCGGCCCAGCAGGTCGATCGAGCAGGAATAGCTCCACTTGGTGGCGGGCTGATACATCAGCGGCAATTCCGCCAGCCGGTCGGCCCAGACGGCAAGGCCCGGTGCAGGCGTGACCGGCTCGATCCCGGGGATCGGCAAACGGCTCACCCTCCCGCCAACCAGCCCTTGTTCGTTGAACGCCGCCTGCAACGGCCCCTTGCTGATGATCTGGTAACCCAGCCCGGCGGTGTGGGTCAGCAATTGGCGAATGGTGATCGGGCGTTCGGCAGGCACGGTCTCCTCAAGCGCGCCTTCAGGGTTGATCAGCACCTGCATGTCCCGGAACTTCGGCAGGATTTCGTGCACCGGCTGATCCAGCCCAAGCTTGCCTTCATCGATCAGGATCATGGTCGCCATGCCGGTGATCGGCTTTGACATCGAATAGATGCGGAACAGCGAGTTCTCGTCCACCGGAGTCGGCTTGGCGAGCGACAGCGTGCCCCCGCCAACCGTGTGGGCGTGTTCCTCCTGCCCCCAGCCGAAGGTAAGATACAAGTTTGCCAGCTTGCGCTGCGAGACGTAACGGTCCGCCAACGCAGCCACGTTGGGCCAGGCCTCGCTGACATCATGCGCCAGCAATTGCCGCCCGAACGGCAGCGTGGAAAGCGCCGCGCCGCCCGCGATCAGGGCACTGCCCCGGAACAGCGCGCGGCGGGACAGCGTGGCGGAATCGAATTCGCGAAAGGCCATGGGGGAAGAATCTCCGAAAGTTTTCGAGGGCAACGTCTGCGGCAGACCGGGGCTTGGGTCAATCGCAGGATTGGCTGGAAGGGCTTGCAATTATGAGGTGTGCTATACATATAAGACACATGCTGAACGCACTCGCCTATATCGTCGGCCTCATCAGCCTGATCATCGTCATCCCGGCGCAGATTCCGCTGCTCGGCTGGGCCAATTGGGTGGCGCTGCCGCTGATCGTGATCGGGATCGTTCTTGGCGCGCTGTCATCCAAGGATGGCGGGCGCAATTTCTGCCTTGTGGTGCTGCTGATCGCAGGCGTGCGCCTGATGCTGGGCGGCGGGATTATCTAACCTTCGGCCAGCGCCAGCCGCGCGGCCTTGGCAAACAGGGTCGCAAGGCCTGCGTCCTCGATCCGGCTGACCGGCCACCATTGCCCTTCGCCGGGCGGGTCTGCATGCGTTTCCAGACCCGCAATCGCGAGCTTCAGATTCGCATGGGTAAAGCCGTGGCGCACCGCACCCAGCGCGCGCCATTCGCCCGCCAAAGGCACCTCACCCGAACCATCGCGCTGCGCAGTCCAACCATCATCCGGCAAAGAGCGCATTCCGCCGAGCATTCCGCTGCCCGGACGGGTGACGAGCCACACCTCGGCTCCGCCGTTACGGGTGATCCAAAACGCCGTTCCGCGCCGTTCGGGCACGGATTTCTTGGCAGGCTTGACCGGCAGCCGCTCGGGCTCGCCCGCAGCGTACCCAGCGCAGGATTCGCGCAGCGGGCACCGCATGCAGCGCGGCACGCGGCTGG
>JAKFWB010000130.1 GCA_021732945.1 Porphyrobacter sp. | reverse complement strand
GGATGCTAACCGAGGATTTCGCGGACGGCGAGGCCCCGCTTGCCAATCCGGTCCGTCATCGCTAAATCGTCCCGCGCGAGGTCCGCAGGGTCCTTGGGGGATAGTTTAACGGTAGAACAACTGGCTCTGACCCGGTTAGTCTTGGTTCGAATCCAGGTCCCCCAGCCACTGCACCCTGTGTGTTACTTGAAAATTGGCGCTTTTTGGCTCCCGAGTACCTCGGAAAATGCCGCTTTGTAGCCCCAACTCCCCGAATGCTCACCTAAACGCTTTCATAAAGACGCCAAGGCCCTCTCCAGGAAGCGCGGCGTCTACTACTTCCGCCACCAGCTACCCGAGCCCTTAAAGGGCGAAATTGTGGTATCGCTCGCGATACGCAACTATCGGGACTCCGAAGCGCACAGAGCAAAAGTGCGACCATTGCGGATTGCATCAGCCGCAAGGTTCGGTACTGGCGACGCAGAAGCATACATCGCCGCAATCGTGAGCCTTCGGTGCCGGAAGTGGTCTTGCACGATGGTACCGGCTAGGCTGAAGCGAGAGTCTTGATGTGTGGCGTCGCTCATCTATTCGCAGAAGCGGTTAAGGGGCTTCTCTGATATTGCCCGCCGAATCGACCGTTACCTTCAGTCGCTCGAAAATCCGCGCTTGTAACGCGCTATCATCAGACTGTTTGATCAACACCTCAAAATCGGCTCGCCTGCGGGCAAGCAACGATTTCATGTCTGGAGTGCACTGGAAGCTTCCTGACTTAAGTTGGGCTTCCATCAATGCGTCATTCATCATGTGACGAGCATCAAACTTCTCATTCGAGCAAGCTGCAAGAAGTTGCGTGAACTGCGCCGCCTTTAATGTCCCCTCTTTCAAGCGATCCGCAAAAGGCTGATCCCCACATCTTCCGTAGGCCACAATCTGTGCCGCAGAATCCATAAACCGAACCCGCGTTGACTCTCTTATGCAGTTCGGCCCGGTGATCTTGTACTCTTGCTCTTTAGCTGCAGCACCGCAGAGTATCGAGACGATTAGGCGCTTCTTATCTTCTCCAATATCACAACGTGGCGTTTGAGCTGACGCAGCACCCGCCACAGACAACAGCAAGAATGTCAGCGCGAAAAATCGCATTCGAAACTCAACAGTAGGAAGAGAATAACACCTTCATAACACCATAGAATGGAATAATGACTGACAATACCCAGTCCCATCCATCGAGCCGCCGCGAGTTACAGGCTAAAGCCATCAAAATCGTTCCACCAGGAAACTGCCCCAATAGAAATACTACAACGAACAGGAAGCTGCCCGCGGATTGGAAGAGTCTATCCATACTTCGCCCTACTTTCCTCGCTCGCTTTTGCCTAGAGCCCGCAACTATACCTTATTGGGCGGCTCGGTGGGTGGAAGGGCAAGAATCGGATCGGGCGCTGCTGGCGGAAACTTTAGCTCTGGCGCAACAGCACGCAGCTCCTCGAATTGTTGGATCTGATCGGGAGAGGGTGGCTCGGCACCTTTAGCAGACTTGGGAGGCAGGAACCGTACTTCGACGGTCATTCCTCTCTCGACACGAGTCAGAATAGAACGAAGTGCCCACTCCATACCCGTAAGCAGCTCATGGCTCCTCCCCTCACCATTGGGGGGTGCAATCTGAGACGCCTTTAACTTGATCGCGTCGTCTATTGCCTTCTCGATTTTCGAATCAAAGAACGCTTTAATTTCCTCATCTGAGAATGCCGGATTTCTCTGAGTTTCGTTGCGAAGCTTTCGAATCTCTTCGACGGTTTTCCAAGTTGCCAACGACCACGTAACAGCCTTGCTGATCGCTACCACAACAGCGACGCTCATTCCTAAGCCAAACAGCGGATCAGTCGTCGAGATTTGGCGAACTTGCACGGGCTCGTATCCGCCGGTGACGGCCTCAGCGAAAATGCGAAGGATTCGACTGAGGACTGATAGCTCCCCAATCAGGCCTGATAACTCGTTGTTAAATAGCGGGCGAGGCAGCAGAAACCCTAGTTCCGCCGTCCCTGGGGAGACGTTGTTGGCCTTGATCCCTAAAGCGTTAAGTTGGTCCCGGAGTTGAGTTATGTGCCCTATGTATCTCTCTCTATCAGAGAGGGTTTTTTGGAGCTTCGCGAGTATCACGGCAGGCGTTACGGCATTCTGCTGTGAGATGGCGGCAATCTCAACACTGGGATCGGTACCAAAAAATGGGGTCGCCCCTATCTCCTCTAGCAGTTCCAACTCTGCTGGAGTGAATGCCGCTAGCATCATCGCCGCATTGTTATGCAACGCTGCAAAGTTACTTGAATATTGAGTCTGCGGATCGGGTTGACTGGGGCTGTTTACTATGCCCTGCATTGCCTCTGTAGACCTGCGAAGCAGTGCCGACAGTGCAGTGGCCTCCTCTACCGCCAGCAATTTGTCGACCAGTTCCCTTAGCCGAGCGGTGTTCAACTACCCCTCTCCCCGAAGACCATTCGCACGCAGAAGGATATTACATTTCGAGGAGCGTGGGTCGAGAAAATTGCCCATAAGCTACTGGTGACCCCTCCCACAACAACCCTGGAACGCCAAAAGAGCCATTGATTCAAGGGCATACTGCTAGCTATGGTGGGCTTCAGGTCCACCAACTAAACTGCGCACCCCAGCGAAGCTCGACAAAAGACTGGCCATCCAGTGCTTCCTTCCCCGGCCCTCCGCCAAGCTTCGACTGTCGGGGCCGAATTTGCACTCCCTGCGAAACTCCAGATGAGCACCGCCCGACGGGCGGTAGCTGCGCGTCGAGCCTAGATGCCGGACACCCGCCCCATCGTGATCACCGGCGCGGCTGGCCTCGCCGGGCAGAATCTTGTCCCCCGCCTGAAGGCCCGCGGGATAGGACCGCTGATCGGGATCGACAAGCATCCCGCCAACAACGCGATCTTCAAGAAGCTCCATCCCGACGTCCGCCTGGTCGAGGCCGATCTCGCCACGGATGACGGCTGGCAGGAGGCGCTGGCCGGCGCCGGCACCCTCGTCCTCTGTCACGCCCAGATCGCCGCGCTCACGGAGGCGCCGTTCACCGCCAACAACGTGGTCGCGACCGAGCGGGTGCTCGAGGCCGCGCGGCGGCACGGCGTCGGGCAGATCGTCCACATCAGCTCGTCGGTGGTGAACTCGCTGGCGCACGATTTCTACACCGAGTCCAAGAAGGCGCAGGAGAAGCTCGCACTCGACAGCGGCATCCCGACCTGCGTGCTGCGGCCGACGCTGATGTACGGCTGGTTCGACCGCAAGCACCTGGGCTGGCTCGCCCGCTTCATGGCGCGCACGCCGGTCTTCCCGATCCCGGGCCACGGCCAGTACCTGCGCCAGCCGCTCTATGTCGGCGACTTCTGCAACATCATCGCCGCCTGCATCGCCGAGCCGCGCCCGGGCCAGGTGTTCAACATCTCCGGCCAGGAGCAGATCGCCTATATCGACCTGATCCGCGCCCTGAAGGAAGCCAGCGGCGCGAAGGCAGCCATCGTTCGCATTCCCTACGGCCTGTTCCGCACCCTGCTGCAGCTCTATGCGATGGTGGATTCCAATCCGCCCTTCACGGTGAGCCAGCTCGCCGCGCTGGTGGTGCCCGAGACCTTCGAGGTGATCGACTGGCCGAGCCTGTTCGGCGTCAAGTCGACGCCGATCCTCGAGGGCCTGCGCGAGACGTTCCGCGACCCGGTCTATTCCAGCGTGGTCCTGGAGTTCTGAGAATGGCCCGCGTCGCCATCATCGGGGCGGGCGCCATGGGACTGGCGGCCGCCTACCATGCGCTCAAGGCCGGGCACGAGGTGACGGTCTTCGAGGCTGACCGCATCGCCGGCGGCATGGCGGCCCATTTCGACTTCGCCGGCCTGTCGATCGAGCGCTTCTACCATTTCGTCTGCAAGTCCGACCGGCCGACCTTCGAGTTGATGCAGGAACTCGGCATCGGCGACCGCATGGTCTGGCGCAAGACGTCGATGGGCTACTTCGTCGACGGCAGGCACTATCGCTGGGGCGATCCGCTTGCCCTTCTCACCTTCCCCAAGCTCGGGCTGATCTCGAAGCTCCGCTACGGCTTGCAGATGTTCCTGTCGACCCGGCGCAACGACTGGTCGTCGCTGGAGAAGGTCAATGCGCGGGACTGGATCGTCCGATGGAGCGGGCAGCGCGCCTACGACGTGCTGTGGCGCCGCCTCTTCGATCTCAAATTCTTCGAGTATGCCGACAACATCTCGGCAGCCTGGATCTGGACCCGCATCAAGCGCGTCGGCACCTCGCGCGCCTCGCTCCTGCAGGAGGAGCTGGGCTACATCGACGGCGGCTCGCAGACGCTGATCGACACGCTGGTCGACGCCGTCGAGCAGCACGGCGGCTTGCTGAAGCTCGGCGCGCGGGTGAGCGAGATCACCAGCGAGAACGGCCGCGTCACCGGGCTGGTCGTCGATGGCACCGACCAGTCGTACGACGCCGTCATCTCGACCGTGCCGACGCCCTTCGTGTCGAAGCTGGTGCCTGGCCTGCCGGCCGCGGCCAGGGCAAAGTACGACGCGATCCGCAACATCGGCGTCGTCTGCGTGCTCCTCAAGCTCAGCAAGCCGGTCACCCGGCACTTCTGGCTGAACATCAGCGACGCCGGCATCGAAATCCCCGGCATCGTCGAATTCTCGAACCTGCGGCACCTGTCGGAGACCGTCGTCTACGTGCCCTACTACATGCCGCAGACGCATCCCAAGTTCGGCCGCAGCTCCGAGGCATTCGTCGCCGAGGCCTTCGGCTACCTGCAGAAGCTCAACCCCGCCCTGCAGGCCGGCGATCTCCTCGCAAGCCAGGTCGGCCGCCTCAACTATGCCCAGCCCGTTTGCGAGCCGGGCTTCCTCGCCAAGATCCCGAAGGTGCAGACGGCGATCGAGGGCCTGCAGATCGCCGACACCTGCTTCTACTATCCCGAGGATCGCGGCATTTCCGAGAGCGTGCGCTACGGCAGGCTGATGGCGCAGGCGATCGACGATCCCGGCGTCTGGCGCGCCGAGAATCGGTAGACTGGGGTCGATGAACCTCCAGTTCCTGAAGTTCCTGGTCACCGGCGGCATCGCCGCGCTCGTCAATCTGCTGAGCCGCTACGCGCTGAACCACGTCATGTCGTTCGAGGCCGCCGTGGCCGCGGCCTACCTGCTCGGCATGGCCACCGCCTACCTGCTGGCGCGCCGCTTCGTATTCGATGCCTCGGGCCGCTCGGTCGCCTCGGAGGTGCGCCGCTTCGTGCTGGTCAACCTCGTGGCGCTGGGCTTCGTCTGGGTGATCAGCGTCGGCCTCTCCCGGGTCGTGTTCCCCGCCATCGGCATGACCTGGCATGCCGACGACATCGCCCACCT
>JAKFWB010000527.1 GCA_021732945.1 Porphyrobacter sp. | reverse complement strand
AAATTTTGAAAGCCGCTGCAAAACCGCGCAAGGCCTTCATAGCACTATATGTTGCCGATTTTGCCCTCTCTGCCAGCGACAGTTTCCTAAGGACCTGATGTATCTTCGGATAGAGTAGCTCGACGATCGATCTATCTTCTGGTGCCTCAATAAATGAAGTCAAATATCCAAGATCGCTGGCAATTTCTTCGATTTTATTAAGCAGGACGGTTTTGCCGACCCCTCGCAGGCCAAGCAGCATCTGCGACTGAGCCGACCGACTTTGCAGCACCCGCTGAAGGGCAATGCGCGCATTTTCAATCGTGTCTTCACGTCCAGCCAGCTCAGGTGGGCGCGAACCGGCGCCGGGCGCAAACGGATTTCGAATAGGGTCCATATATAGTATTTTAGGCCCATTTATAACTTCATCAAGCTATAAACGGACCTAAATCACTATACATCTCACCCCACAACCCCCGCACTCGCCAGCACTGCCAGCGTCAGCACATCGGGAACGGTCGCGGTCATCGGGACGATCTGCACCGGCTTTTCCACGCCCAGCAGCATCGGGCCGATCGTGGCATTGCTGCCAAGCTCGCGCAGCAGCTTGGCCGACAGGTTGGCTGATTGCAGCCCCGGCATGATCAGCACATTGGCCGGACCGGACAACCGGCTGAACGGGTACAGCGCCATCACCTTGGGGTTGAGCGCCGCGTCAGGCGCCATTTCGCCTTCATATTCAAAGCCCGTATCCTCGCGGTCAAGGATCGCAACCGCCTCGCGGATGTTATCGAGCCATTGGCCCGAGGGGTTGCCGAAGGTCGAATAGCTGAGGAACGCCACGCGCGGTTCGTGGCCCATGCGCCGGGCGACCGCTGCGGTTTCCTTGGCGATATGAGCGAGTTCCTCGGCATTGGGCCGCTCGTTGATGGTGGTATCGGCCAGGAAGGTCGTGTGGTTCTTACCGATCATCATGTGGATGCCAAACGGCAGGCAGCCTTCCTTGTGATCGAGCACCAGGTTCACCTCGCGCACGGTCTGCGCAAAGGTGCGGGTCATGCCGGTGATCATCCCGTCTCCGTGGCCCAAGGCCACCAGCAACGAAGCGAAGACGTTGCGATCCTGATTGACCATCCGGCGCACGTCCCGCTCGGTATAGCCGCGCCGCTGGAGGCGCTTATAAAGATACGCGACCATCGCCGGGACATGCTCGCTGGTCGCCGAGTTCTGGATTTCGAAGCTGCCCGGATCGCCCACCGAAAGCTGGTGCAGCTTGTCGAGCACCGCTTTTGTGCGGCCCACCAGAATCGGCGTGCCATAACCGAAATCGCGGTACTGGATCGCAGCGCGCAGTACCACTTCCTCTTCCGCTTCGGCAAACACCATGCGCTTGGGGTTGGCCTTGGCGACTTCATAGACACCGCTCAGCACCGATGTAGTGGGGTTGAGGCGCGACCGCAGCTGGATGCGGTAGGCGTCGAAATCATCAATTCGCGCCTTGGCCACGCCCGAATCCATCGCTGCCTTCGCGACCGCTGACGAAACAACCTCGATCAGGCGCGGATCGAACGGGGCGGGGATGATGTAATCGGTGCCGAACTTGTGGCTCTTGCCATAGGCCGACGCGACTTCTTCGGGCACCTGCTGCCGGGCGAGCTGCGCGATGGCTTGAGCAGCGGCAACTTTCATCTCTTCGTTGATCGTCGTCGCCTGCACATCCAGCGCGCCGCGGAAGATGAAAGGGAAGCCCAGCACATTGTTGACCTGATTGGGGAAGTCGCTGCGCCCCGTGGCGATGATCGCATCGGGGCGGACGGCCTTGGCCTCATCAGGCATGATTTCGGGCACGGGATTGGCCATCGCAAAGATGATCGGCCGGTCCGCCATCTTGCGCACCCATTCAGGCTTCAATGCACCCGCCGCAGACAGGCCGAGGAAGATGTCCGCGCCCACCAAGGCCTCTTCAAGGCTGGTGGCCGTGGTAGCGACCGCGTGGGCGCTTTTCCATTGATCCACGCCGTCGCGGCCCGGGGTGATCGGGCCGGAGCGATCACACATGATCACGTTTTCATGGCGCACGCCCATCGCCTTGATCAGCGCGGTGCAGGCAATCGCCGCCGCACCTGCGCCGTTGACCACAACCTTCACGTCCTTGAAATCGCGCCCGGTGATATGACAGGCGTTGAGCAGGCCGGCGGCGGTGATGATCGCGGTTCCGTGCTGATCATCATGCATCACCGGGATCTTCATGCGTTCCCGCAGCGCGGCTTCGATGATGAAGCATTCAGGGGCCTTGATGTCTTCAAGGTTGATGCCGCCAAAGGTCGGCTCCATCAGCGCAACCGCGTTGATAAAGGCTTCGGGATCTTCGGTGTCGAGTTCGATGTCGATCGAATCCACGTCAGCAAAGCGCTTGAACAGCACCGCCTTGCCTTCCATCACCGGCTTGGAAGCGAGCGCGCCGAGGTTGCCGAGGCCGAGGATGGCTGTGCCATTGGAGATCACCGCGACCAGATTGGCCTTGGCGGTATAACGCGCGGCGAGCGAAGGATCGGCGGCAATCGCTTCGACGGGCGCGGCCACACCCGGCGAATAGGCGAGGCTCAGGTCGCGCTGCGAAGTCATCGGCTTGGTCGCGACGATCTCCAGCTTACCGGGCCGGATCGTCTCGTGATAGAACAGTGCTTCACGGGTGGTGAAACCGCCTTTGTTCTCTTCCGCCATATCGCTGATCCCTCTGCCTGTCCGAATGGAAAATCGCGTTTGCGCTTAGCGCCGCGCGCGGGGATGCGATAGGCCGGAAATGGCCCGGCGCGGGGGAAAGCCGTAGCGGCGGACATTTCCGAATCGCAGGGGATGAGGCAAGGCCATGACGATGGCCGCGCTCGACAATCCCAAGCCCACTCCGATGATGGCGCAATATCTTG
The DNA here is from genome assembly GCA_021732945.1 of Porphyrobacter sp. Lineage (GTDB taxonomy): Bacteria > Pseudomonadota > Alphaproteobacteria > Sphingomonadales > Sphingomonadaceae > Erythrobacter. The sequence continues at coordinate 2,481 of JAKFWB010000527.1, read as the reverse complement.
CGCTGCGGGAGGAGGCTGGCGATGCGCTGCTGTTCTACCGGATGGGCGATTTCTTCGAGCTGTTTTTCGAAGACGCGCGCACCGCTGCTCAGATCCTCGACATCGCATTGACCACGCGCGGCGAGCATAATGGCACGCCGATCCCGATGTGCGGGGTGCCGGTGCACTCAGCGGAAAGCTACCTCGCGCGCCTGATCCGGGCGGGATGCCGGGTGGCGATTGCTGAACAGGTCGAAACGCCAGATGAGGCGAAGGCGCGGGCCAAGCGGGAAGGCACGCCTTCGTCCAAGGTGCTGGTGGGCCGCGCGATTGTGCGGCTCGTCACCGCAGGCACGCTGACCGAGGAAGCCCTGCTCGAACCGCGCCGCGCCAATGTGCTGGCTGCGCTGGCGGAATTGCGCGGCATGATCGGGATCGCCGCTTGCGATGTTTCGACCGGGGCGATGGTGCTGGAAGAATGCGCGCCCGACATGCTCGGTGCCGCTTTGGCACGGATCGGGCCTAGCGAGGTGGTGGTGCCAGAAGCGAGTCCCCGCGAAGGCGGGGACCTCAGGCAGGGTAGCGCCTTGCTGCAAGAGGTCCCCGTCTTCACGGGGACTCGCGACATTGTTATTCATCGCCCGCGCTCCACCTTCGCCAGCGATGCCGGGGCCGAGCGGCTGAAGGCTATCCACGGAGTCGCCACGCTCGATGCCTATGGCGCGTTCAGCCGCGCGATGCTCAGCGCGGCGGGCGGGTTGATTGCCTATCTCGACCATGTCGGGCGCGGCAACATGCCATTGCTTCTGCCCCCGGTCCTGCGCGAAGCGCAAGCCGGTATGGCGCTCGACGAGGCAACGCGGGCGAGCCTCGAAATCCTCGAATCCACCACCGGCGGGCGCGCGGGTAGCCTGATCGGCGCGGTGGATCGCTGCGTCACCGGGGCCGGATCGCGGCTGCTGGCCGAAGATCTTTCCGCACCGTTGCTCAACCGCGCGGCCATCGAAGACCGGCTGGCGCTGGTGCAATTCTGGCGCGACCGGCCAATCGAGCGCGCACAGTTGCGCGATAGTCTGCGCGCGATCCCCGATCTTGGCCGCGCGCTCGGTCGGGTGGTGGCAGGCCGGGGAAGCCCGCGCGATCTCGGCCAATTGCGCGATGGGCTGACCGAGGCGATGAGGCTGCATCACTGGCTGCGCGGCGCGCCTGATCGCCCGGCGCTGCTGGATGAGGTGCTGGATCGCCTTGTTGGTCATGGCGCGCTGACCGATTGGCTCAGCCGTGCGCTCGTCCCCTCGCCGCCCACCGAACGCAGCAATGGCGGCTATATTGCCGATGGCTATGACGCCGCGCTCGATGAGCTGCGCGCCACATCCGGGGACGCGCGCCGCGCGATTGCCGCGATGGAGGCGCGCTATCGCGACGAGACCGGGATCGCCACGCTCAAGATCCGCCACAACGGGGTGCTGGGCTATTTCATCGAGGTGCCTGCGCGCCATGCCGATGCGCTGATGGCGCCCGATAGCGGCTTCACCCACCGCCAGACGATGGCGGGCGCGGTGCGGTTCAATTCGCTCAAATTGCACGAGGAAGCCGCGCGGATCGCCGAGGCCGGAGGCCATGCGCTTGCCGCTGAGGAGGCGCATTTCGAGGAGCTGGTCACCGAAATCGCCGCCGCGCGCGAACGGATTGCAGCCACGGCGGCCGCGCTCGCCCGGATCGATGTTGCCGCCGCCAACGCCGAACGCGCAGCCGAAGGCGACTGGTGCCGCCCTGAGATAGCCGAAGATGCAGGGCTGGCGATAACCGGCGGGCGGCATCCTGTGGTTGAAGCGGCGCTGGCCAAAGCCGGGGAGCGGTTCGTCGCCAATGATTGCAATCTGGCTGAAGCCAATCGCTTGTGGCTGATCGGCGGGCCGAACATGGGCGGCAAATCGACCTTCTTGCGCCAGAACGCGCTGATCGTGCTGCTGGCGCAGGCGGGGTGTTTCGTCCCGGCCACCGCCGCCCAGATTGGGCTCGTCGACCGGATGTTCAGCCGGGTCGGCGCGGCGGATAACCTCGCGCGTGGGCGATCGACCTTCATGGTCGAAATGGTCGAAACCGCCGCGATCCTTGCGCAGGCCACACCCCGCAGCTTCGTGATCCTCGACGAAGTCGGGCGCGGCACTTCGACCTATGATGGCCTCGCGCTGGCCTGGGCGGTGGCCGAAGCGGTGCATTCGCAAATCCGCTGCCGCTGTTTGTTCGCCACCCACTACCACGAACTCGCCCGGCTGGCCGAAACATGCGAGGCGCTGTCGCTCCATCACGTGCGCGCGCGGGAATGGCAGGGCGATCTGGTGCTGCTGCATGAATTGGCGCAAGGCCCGGCGGATCGCTCTTACGGGCTCGCCGTCGCGCGGCTTGCCGGGGTGCCTGCGCCGGTAGTGGAGCGGGCCAAGGCGGTGCTCGCGAAGCTGGAAGCCACACGCGAGGCGACCGGCGGGATTGCCGCAGGGT
>JAKFWB010000268.1 GCA_021732945.1 Porphyrobacter sp. | reverse complement strand
CGCTGGCGCCATCGGCGGTGAGGTTGCCGTTGGCATCGTAGCAGAATGCGGCGCTGCCTGCGCTCTGGTACTGGTTGAGCCCGTTGGTGGTGTAGGCCCGGGTCAGGTTGACGTGCCCGTTCCACGCGTAGCTGCTGTTGCTTTCGACCTCGCTTACGATCTGTGAAGCCGGGTTGCGGGTATAGCCCCAGGTAACATCGCCCACCGAGCCGTGCAGATCGAACCCGATTGAGCTAAGGCGGCCAGCGGGATCATAGCCATAGCTGCGCCTGTTGGCGTTGGCGGTCCCGGCGGTCCACGCCATCTGGGTCGGCAGCCCGCGATTGTCGTAGCTGATGCTCCCAATCGCATTGGTTCCGTCGCGCAATCCGGTCACACGGCTGCTGGCATCGACGTCGAAGGTGAAGAACTGGCCGTCCGGATATGTCACCCGTGTGCGTTGGCCATTGGCGTCGTATTGCGATGCAACCGTCCGGCTCACCCCGTCGGTGTTCTGCGTCTCGGACGTCAGGCGGCCGAACGTGTCGTAAGCGTAGGTGATGCCTACACCTGTGATGCTGCTGAACCGCGCCTTGGTCTGCAGGCCGCGCAGGTCATATTCGTAGAACACGTCGCGGTGGTTTACCGAGGAAGGGTCGGCGCATGCCCTGCCGGACAGGCTGGGCGGATCAGCGCATACATCCTTGACCGTGACCCGGTTGAGCGCGTCATAGCCGTAGACGATCTCGTGACCGTCCCGCTTGCGAAGGCGGGTCCGGTTTCCGTTGGAATCATAAAAATACTGCTCGAAGTCACCTTCGTTGAGTGCTCCTGCGGTCGCGAGCGCCGTGGCTGGGGTTGCCCCATTGAACGCGGTCGGCCGGGTCTTCGAGGGAAAGACCCAGAAGGCTTGCCGGTCGTGCCCGTCATAGCGCAGCTCGGCCCGGTTGCCGTTGGCATCGACCACCTGAGCAATCTTGCCGTTGAGGGTGTAGGAATAAGTGACGTCGGCAATCTCGATCGGGGTGCCAACGCCTTTTCTGATCTGCAACACCTGATCCGCTGCGTCGTAAACGGTCCGCGTGATCCGGTCAGCTCCCTGGGCGCCCTGAGTGCCCAATGTGCAGGCGCTGGCTGGAAGCGAACTGTAAGCTGCCGGGTTCATCCGCACAGCTGTGCACTCGGGGCGGTTGAGGCCATCATAGCTGGTCTGGCTGACCGAGTATGTTGTCAACCCAGACACCACCCGCTGCTCGACCGGGAGTCTGCGCGCATTGTAAATAGTGATGGCTTCATCGAGCACCGCAAGAACCGTGTCGGTTGGACTGGTGACCGTCCCGTTCTCTACCTTCGTCAGCTGATCGTCCGCGTCACGATAGGTGTAGCGCTTGGCAAGCCGCAGGCCATTGGCGCTTCTCGGCCCAATTTCCCATGTCGTGCGACCGATGACATCGTACCGCATGTAGACAGCATCATCGCTGCCTGTCAGTGGGCCGTCGGCGGACAGCTGTCGGCCGGCATTGTCATAGGAATAAATCGTGGTGAGCGGGCCGTTACCCGCCCCATCAGTCACCGTCACGCTTTCTGGAAGGCTTGTTGCGCGGAAATACGTAAACTGTCGCACAAAGGAGCTGGCGGTGCCGCAAGTCAGCTCATTCCCGTTTGTGTCGGTTTCACAGATCTCCTCGCGCAGAAGACGAGGGGTGCACTGGGGTGAACCTGGAAGGCCGTATTGGAGGAGAGCCGGACAGGTTTCGCCGCTTATTGGCTCAAGCCCGGACCATGTGTTCTTTACCTTCCTACGCTTGCCGCCTTCATGAGGCGGATCAAGCTGCGTGAGCAGAAGACCAGGCCAACCCCATGTAAAATCCGTCCGATTGCCGTTTCCGTCCTGGGTCCATGCTGGTAAATAGCAATCGAACCCTTCAAGACCGCATCCTGCGCCCGAATATGAAGCGGATTGCGTGATTGGAGACAATCCGGACGATGGTTTCGGAATGTCAGTTCTCGATGCGAGATTTCCGAAGCTGTCATACACCAAAGAAACTGAATTGCCGTCGAGGTATGTGACACCCTTCAGCCGTTGGTTAGGCCCATATTGATAGGTTGTTACGCGGTCGAGCGAGTCTGTGATGGACTCGATTCTGCGGCGGGGGGGATCGAATTGGCCAGTCGTCGCCTGGAGGTTAGTGACATCGATAAATTGGTAAAATCCATTCGGGCCTGTGACAGTGATGTCGTGGATTGCATCATCTGTGTTCGACCAGTCGTTATCTGGTGTGGACGCGTACTGAAATGTCACTCCATCCGCGGTCACAGTGCGGGTATTGGTTCCCTGCCGCCGAAAGGTTCTGAACGCGTAGTCGGTTTCACCGGGGAGCCGCATCCTGCTGCCGCGATCTTTTGGCCTCGTCGGATAAATGTCGATTTGGCACACGCATTCGAATACGCGGGCAGCAAGATCGGTTACAGTGTTTGCCGAATAAGTGTGGGAGGCTAGCACCTGAGTCGGATTTGAAATTGCGACGATTTCTGCCTTCCAGAGAACACCCCAGTTCAGATCGGATGCATTGGTCAGATAAGTGAATTTGAGTTGATAGCCTGACGTCGACGTTACCGTTGCGGGTCTATGACGCAGAATGCCCCCGATACTGAGCCTCTGGTATTGGATCGACAGATCCACCCCGTCTGGATTTCTAATTTCCTCCGCTAGGTATTTCTTGACCCTCTGGGGAAGCGTGCCTGAAGCTATTTCCGTCTCAATGTTGAAGTATATTGCCCTGCCAGTATCACCTGCGCGATAGGTGACGCCGCGAAGGCCGAGTATGTCGCCGGGTAGCGACACATAAATCGGCCGCGGGCAGAATTCTTCGCAACCGAAGAATTGTGGAGGGTTCGTGGATCCCGGTGTCTCGGTATTGACGAGCATTCCTCCAGTCCCGTTGGACGCAAGGCACATTTCTGACGCGCAATATGCGAAAACATCCGAACCTAAACGGCCAGCCGAAACCGAGTAAATATTCGGATCAAACTCAACGACTTGGTCACCGGTTACGACTTCGAGGAGAGGAATGAAGTCAGCAAGATCCTGAAATTCCAACTCCGGAGCGGCAGGAATTGCAAGTACAGGAATCTGAGACGTGCTGACATTGTTGCTAACAAGATCGATCCCGTTGGGATCTTGATAAACATCAACCGGCTTGATCTCCTGCGCCGCCAGCGAGGAAATTGAGAAAAATGAGAAGGCGCTCAGCGCAAAAGTCCTGATTTTCCAAATCATCGCGCAACCCCTGTAGCAAAATACATATTTTTTCGTTGGGCAACAGTTTTGCAGCTATCACTCGATCATAGCGACCATCACCAAGACGCCACAAGGAACCGGAATGTCACCACCACTCTTGATCAACTTTCGGCCTCTTCTTCCGAACGTTTGCTGCTTCACTTCGTGAAGTACCCGATCTTCTGCACCCGGACGTATGCGCCTGAGTGATAGAAGGTGCGGAACTCGATCGCATGACCAACCCGTGATGCGTCGAATTCGAACGGAATTTCAAACACCTGATAAGTCATATTGCTGACCCATTGCCGTCTTTCGAGTGTTTCAATGGCGAGGACCTGCCCCGCGGTCGCGTCATAGACATCGATCGTGACGATGTTGTCGGCGGGGGCCCCATTCACAACGTCGATCATCACGCGCCAGACAGCCACATGCGACCCTGCGGGAATGGCGGTGGTATAGGGACCGTAGGTCATATGCTGCGCACCCATTGTCACATTGGCTGCCCAGCCATCGGCTTCCGCATATCCGATGGCGTGGGGCAGCGCCGCAGCCTGCCAACTGACGGGAAACAAGAAGCGCTGCGTCACACGCTCACGGTTGGCTGCATCATCGTAGTCGTAATTGGTCCGCGCTTTCGCATCGACCGTACCCACGAGCCGCCCAAGCGCGTCATACTCATAGGTGGTGAGTTCCTGAGCGTCGGCACGAGTGGGCAGGTGCGCGGTAATGAGCAGAACGCCCAGTGTAAATGCAACTGAAGGCATACTCGTCTGACGCATTACAACTCCCCTCGCCACTCGCATGCTTTAGCCAAGAAAATCACGAACAGCAGCCCAACCTCAATCCCACTACTCAAAACCGGTCGCCATAAAACCCAGCAGAAATATTTTGGACGCTCGGCTATTGCCGATCTCGAGCATCGGCAGAGGCTGACCAAGCACGACCAAAGGTAAAGCTTTGCGCGTCGGCTTAAGGCACAGATCATCATCTCAGGCGCAGCGCCTGCAAAAAAACCGGATCAACAGAGAGCGACCCCTATTGCGCCATAGCGGTCACTATAATCGACAGAACGTAACCAAAGTCAATGCTATAACTGATGCTAGAATGTTATCGGTTTAGTATGAGGCTTGCTAAGGCTGTTCGGCCTGGAGGTCTGGATCAGTGTGTCCATGATGGCGGCAGGACGGCCGCCGCAATCTGAGCCACAGAACAGCCAGGCCTTGCGGCCGAGCGGGATGCAGCGGAGCGCGCGCTCGGCAGCGTTGTTCGTGAGGCAGGGGCGTCCGTTGTCAAGGAGGCGGGTACCTATCATCGAATAGCGACGACCTTGGTTTTGACGGCATCGGCTACCGCCTTCCAGCTCTGGTCACTGGTCCATGCCGGAAGACCGTCACGTTGCGCCAGCGCAAGGCAGAAGCGGTCGCCGAGCGATAGCCCGTGACCGGCAGTGACCGCCCGCAATCGCCCGGCCATTTGCGCCATCGCCTTATCGGTCGGCACAATCGTCATCGGCAGCGGATCGAGCATCGCGTCGACCTCGCGCTCGGGCATGCCAAGATGGATGAAGTGGGTGACCACCTCGGCATAGTTGATGGTGCAGATCCGGGCGCCTGCTATTGCCGCGGCCACTTTGTCGGCACCCTTCTCTCCCTTCAGCATGGCGATGAGGGCGGAGGCGTCCAGTACGATCTCGCTCACTCTCCGCTGTCATCGCGGCGCTTGGACAGAAAAGCCGCGACTGAGGCTTCTGGGTTTCCTTCAGTGTACTGCCTCGCCAAAGCCTGAGCGCGGGCCACTGCCTGTGCCGCTGTTCGCAGCACGAGACCATCCGGCGTCTCATCCAGATAGACCGCGCCGCCACCCACAAGCCCGAGCCGCTTCCGGATGTCAGCGGGGAGACTCATTCTGCCGTTGGGCGTGATGTTGACCTGGACTGTCATATGGGCTCCCACTCCAGCTGGATTGCTCGATGCGAGGATGATAGCCATCAAGCCTCCAATTTTCAATAAAATGCTCATTGGGACACAATTTATCAAGCGAGCCACTTTGTGGTTTGTGTGCCACCAATGCTATAAGATGTCTCAAAACATTGTTTTTGCCAAGGCGCCCGCCCTACGAGACGGCGACAATGCCTTGCCGCAGCTTGTCCGAAAGGGATC
>JAKFWB010000430.1 GCA_021732945.1 Porphyrobacter sp. | reverse complement strand
GAGTAGTAGTAGGAAATCGTACCTTCGTCCTCGAACGAATTGATACCGGAGAAGGACGCGCCCGAATCGTCTTCGACCTTGCTTTCTTCAAGCCGCTGATAGGTCGCGACAACACGGTGATCATCATTGATCTGGCCATCGATACGGCCGAAGTAACGCACGCTGGTGCTGGGGAGGAAGGTGGGGAATTCGCCCGGTTCCTGCCCATAGACGCGGTTGGCGATTTCACGGAAGCGGGTGTATTCCGCCAGCGTCACACCAGGTTCGGAATCGCCAGCGCCGAAACCGATCGGGGTCGAGTTGAAGCCCTGCACCAGATCGGTTTCTTCATAGGCGAAGCTGAAGAACAGGCGATCCTTGATGATCGGGCCCGACAGCGTGGCGCCCCAGCGCTTTTCTTCGCCAGCATTGAAATCGGGGCGGGTGCCGTCAGCCTGCAAGACCTGATCGGCCTGAAGCCCGGCGTCAAAATAGGTGAAGAAGGCCGAGCCCGAAAACTCGTTCGAGCCAGCCTTGGTCACAACGTTGACCAAGCAGCCGGTGAAGTCGGAATATTCAACGTCGAACGGTGCGAATTCCACCGAGGTCTGGCCGATGGCATCGAACGGGATCGGCAGCGAGTTGCGCGCAGCAAAGGGCGTGCCATTGAGGCCGAACACGTCGGCCTGAACAATCCCGTCAACCGTGAAGGTGTTCGAACGGTCGTTGCCGCCAAGGCACGAAATCCGGTCAAGGCCTTCTTGCTCGTCAAATTCGAGGCTGACGCGCGGGTCGATACGGATGATGTCGCGAATGTCGCGGGTGATCGAGGGGAAGCGCTCAAGCTCAAGCGCACCGAAGGCCTGGCCCGGACCGACTGCAACCTGCGTGGCGCGGGCGCGGGCGCCGGTCACAACGATCACACTGTCGCTCGCGCCAGCGGCGGTCGAGGTCAGCGCGAAGCTGAAGGTGGTGGGACGACCCAGCGCGGTGAACACGTCCTGCACGGTCTGGCCTTCGAAGCCATCGGCATTGGTGGTCACTTCGTAGGGACCACCCGGCTGAAGCGCGGAGACGCGGAAATTGCCCTGACTGTCGGCGGTCGTGGTGCGCACGGCATTGGTGCGGGTGTTGGTCACGGTGACCGTTGCACCGGAGATCGGGTTGCCAGTCTCGTCAGTCACCTGACCTTCGATGTCAGTGACGATCTGCTGCGCAAACGCAGGCGTGGCGACGAAGGTGCTGGTCGCAGCGAGGCTGACAACGCTCGCGGCAATGAGATACTTAAGCTTCATGGATGAGCCCCTGATAGCAGTGGAGAGAGAGTGGAATGTCGGTCGGCCTAGAGCCGTTCGCTTGCGGCAAAGCGACTGTTCTGTGACATTTTGATGAAAAACGCCGACGTTCGCGCCCGTTCCCTCGGCAATCGTGGTGGACGGGACACGATTCCTCCCGATGTGGGGCAACTTCTTGTCCCGAGTGTTGCATCAGTGCAACGAATCGAGAGCGCTATTTGGTCGAAACGGCCCCCAGCCAGCGAGACTCAGGCGAGATTGATTTCGCGCAGGCGCTGCATCAGGTAATCATGCGCGGTGATCGGCGGCAGCGGCGGAGTCGCGGCGTCTGCGGCCACGCATTCGGGCAGTGCCTCGATCAGGAAATCGGGCCGGAAGTGCAGGAAGAACGGCATCGAATAGCGCGCCCGCTTGGCCGCATCCCCGCGCGGATTGACCACCCGGTGGGTGGTTGAGCGAAGCCGCCCGTTGGTCTGGCGCTGCAACATGTCGCCCACATTGATCACCAGTGCGCCCGGCGGCACGTCCACCGCATACCACTCCCCCGACGCGGTCAGCAGTTCGAGCCCTGCCTCCTCCGCGCCGAGCAGCAAGGTGATGGTGTTGATGTCTTCATGCCCAGCCGCGCGGATCGCGCCTTCGGGGGCGCCTTCGCCCAGCGGCGGATAATGCAGCAGCCGCATTACCGAATTGCCGTCCTCAACGCTGGCGGCAAAGAAATCGCGCGGGCGGCCAAGGTGGAGTGCGATCGCCTCCAGCACGCGGCCCCCGGCGACCTCAAAGGCAGAGAACAGCGCGCTCATGGTTGCGCGGAAGCCTTCGACTTCGGTCGGCCAGACATTGGGAGCCATGAATTCGGCGAGCGGGTGGCCTTCGGGCAGATCGCGGCCGACGTGCCAGAATTCCTTGAGGTCAAACACCTCGGCATGCTTGGCCTTCTCGGTGCCAAAAGGGGTGTAGCCGCGCGCCCCGCCGCCGCCTTCGAGCTTGTAGGCACGCTTGACCGCGTCGGGCAGAGCGAAAAAGGCCTTGGACACCGCCTCGGCCTCGTCGATCAGCGCCTGCTGGATGCCGTGATCGCGCACCACGGCAAAGCCATATTCGCCAAAACTGCGCCCCAATTCATCGGCGATGGTGTCGAGCGGCTGAGCGAGCGAGACGGAAGCGATGTTGATCATGCGCGCAGCTTTACACCCACGTCTGCGCGCCTGCCAAGAGGCTACAGCGCGGGATTAGAGCGGCAGGAACAGGCTCGCCAGCGCAGCGCTCATCAGGTTGGAGAGACTGCCCGCCGCCAGCGCCTTAAGCCCCAGCCTTGCAATCACCGGGCGCTGATTGGGGGCCAGCCCGCCGGTCACCGCCATCTGGATCGCGATCGAGGAGAAATTGGCAAAGCCGCACAGCGCAAAGGTGATAATCGCCCGGCTGCGCGCGGTCAGCTCGCCCGATTGCATCGCGCCCAGTTCGATAAAGGCGACAAATTCGTTGAGCACGATTTTGGTGCCGAACAATCCGCCCGCAATCTGCGCCTGATCCCAATCGGAAATGCCGATGAGGAACATGACGGGTGCAAACAGATAACCGAGCAACTGCTGGAAGCTGACATTGGCCAGCCATTCGGCGGTCGCAGGCGCCAAGGGCGCGCCGATGCCGCTCGCCAGGTTCACGATCCCGCCGCCGATGCCCGCCAGCATGCCATTGGCCAGCGCAACGAGCGCCACAAACACCATTACCATCGCGCCAACCGCCACCGCCAGCTTGACGCCGGTCTGTGTACCCTGTGCCGCGGCCTCGATGATGTTGGCGGGGCGCTGGCCTTCCTCGAAAGTTTCCGCAGCGCTGACCTCGTCCGCCTTGTTGCCGCCTTCGACCAGTGAAGCCGGGCCAACCGCGCTGATCCGCGCTTGAGGCAGTTCGACCTCCTGCCCGTTTTCATCATACATCACCACGCGGGTCGCCTCGGTCATCGCGTTGGTTTTGCCGCGCGCCCGTGCCACCGCAGCCAGCCCGACCGTCGCATCACGGCCCGGAGCCAGAGTCTCATCGTCAGGCATGATGATCTTCGCCATCAGAATCCCGCCGGGTGCCGACATGAAGGCCGCGGCGAGCAGGAATGGCACGGCCTCTTCCCCGATGAAGCTGGCATAGGCCGCCAGAATTGTGCCCGCGACCCCTGCCATACCCACTGCCATCAGAGTGAACAGCTGCGCTGGCGAAAGCGCGGCGAGATAGGGCCGCACCACCAGCGGGCTTTCCGACTGGCCGACAAAGATGTTGGCAGCTGCGCCCAGCGCCTCGACCTTGCTGATCCCGGTGATCCAGCCAATCGCACCGCCAACCCAGCGCACCAGTCTTTGCATGATGCCAAGGTGGTAAAGGATCGAAACAATCGCGGCAAAGAACACGATCACCGGCAGCGCGCCGATCACGAAGGTGTTGGCGAAGGGATTGTTCTCCATCGGGCCGAACACCGAAGTGATCCCGACCTTGGAAAAGTCGAGCAAAGCAATCACCCCGCTCGACAAGCCGCCGATCACTGCCACGCCCGCATCGGTGCGCAGCACGATCAGCGCGGTGATCGCCTGCAAGGCAAAGGCCGATCCGACGACCCGCAGGTTGATCTTCCGCTTGGCCGAAGACAGCGCGAAGGCGATGGCCAGAATGGCGAACACCCCGGCAAGGCTCAGCAGAGTGGACGTGATACTCTCGTTCACGGCGGCAAATGGCCTCTTGTTTGTGCGAAGATTGGCAACCCCTGAGGCTTGCGGGGTGGCAGTTTGTGGCCCGTGTTGCAAGCGTCATGAAAACGGCGTTGTTGGCAGCCGGTGACAGCCGCGCGGCTGGCGCTTTTCTTTTGGCCGCGCGCTGGCTAACCCATCAGACGATGAACGACACCGCAACCGAGGCCCAGCGCCCGCCAGAAACCCACGGCGCAACCATGCCGGCCAATATGCCCTTGGGCCTGTTCGTCTTCACGCTGTTGTATGGCGGGATGACGGTGCTGGCGGGCGTGCTTGCGTTCAAGCAAGTGCAATTGTGGCCGACCAGCCTTGCAGTCGAAAGCGGGATATTCCCCTTCCTGATGCTGGTGGTGATTTCGAGCACGCTGTCGCAGCTTTATGGTCGCCAGATGGCGCAGCGGATCGTGTGGTGGGGGTTCCTGCCGCTGGGGATTGCCTCGGCGTTGTTGCCGCTGGTGCTGATCCTGCCTGCCTCGGTCGAGATGATCGCATTCCGGCCCGAAGACCTCGCCGCGTTCGAGCGTGTGCACTGGACCACGCCGCGCGTGTGGCTGGCCGGACCAGCATCCTACATCACCTCGCTGCTGCTCAACATTTGGATCTTTGACCGGTTGCGCGGGAGCGGAGCGGAGACAACGCTGGGCCTGATGGTGCGCGGCGCAATTGCTTCGGCGCTGAGCCAAGCGGTGGACTCGGTGATCTTCATCACGCTCGCCTTCTATGGCGAGTTCGACATCACCGACCTGATGATCGGCCAGGTGCTGGCGAAGGTGGTATTGAGCATCGTGCTGGTGCCATTCCTGATCACCGGCGGCGTGCAGGCCGCACGGCGGCTGGATCGGAAGAAAGAAACTTAGCGGCCACGCGCAAAGTACGCCACCGCGTCGGCGCTAATTCTCGACTTCGGGTTAGGTAGGCTCTTTAAGGTTTTTGCCATGACGCAAGACTTCAAACCGGTACCGTCGCCGCATCCGAGCGAAAGCGAACTTGGTCCTGTCATGGCGGCTCCAATTGTTGGAAACATCATCCTTTTCTGGACCGAGGTGGAGCGTGATATGGGGCGGTCAATCCGCACCGAGCGCATGCGCCTTGCTAGGCAGCATCCGCCTGATCGCAAACTTAGTCACAAGTTCGGGGAGAACCTAAGCGAGTGGCTCAGCTATTTCGTTGATACGGAAAAGCGCAAGAACGAGATCCGAACGGAGGCTTACAGACTCCAATCCATTAGGCGGCGTGGACAAATTTGAGCCAGTATCTAGCGGCGGCGATGTGGACCATACTGAGGAAGCTTTCGGCGAGTTGGTCGTAGCGTGTGGCGATGGCGCGGTTGATTTTCAGACGGCCAAAGAAGCGTTCGATGTGGTTGCGTTCCCGGTAGAGCGCCCGGTCATGTTCGATCTTGATCCGGC
>JAKFWB010000202.1 GCA_021732945.1 Porphyrobacter sp. | reverse complement strand
GAGGCGATGCTACAACTGTCCGATGGATGCCTTTGGAATGCTGGAGTCGTCGACGCATAGAGTCGACCCATAAGTGCGCGCAGAGACGCTTAGCGTATATCTGTGCCCGTTCTATGTCCTGACCCCCCGTTGCGGATCAATCTAGGAGCGGTTTGCCGTAGCGGCAAGACCGGTCACGGCGTGACGACGCTCACCAAGCGCGGCTCGGTCGCGACCTCCCACGTGCTATCGGCCCGCCGCCCCAGCGCATTGGCCTTGATCGGCGCAGGCGCGACGCGGAGCGCGGTGTGGCCGCGCGCGGCAAGTTCGCCCTGCATCGCCACCAGCGCGCTGCCTTCCTCAATCAGCACCGCTTCGCCGAAGGACATCGCAAACGGCAGTGCGAGCGCATCCTGCGCGCCGAGCCCAAAATCGAGCACGCCGATGATCGCGCGGGTCACCGTCACCGGGATGGTCGGGCCGCCAGCAGCGCCGATCACCAGCACCACCTTGCCATTGGCGTCAAAAACGATGGTCGGCGCCATTGAGGAGCGAGGTCGCTTGCCCCCTTCAACCCGGTTGGCGACCGGCTTGCCATCGGCCTCGGGGGTCAGGGTGAAATCGGTGAGTTCGTTGTTGAGGTAGAACCCGCCCCAATGCAGCCCCGATCCGAACGCGCCCTCGATGGTCGAGGTATAACTGACCGCGTTGCCCGCAGCGTCAACGACCGAGAAGTGCGTGGTGCCGTTCTCCGGCTCCTCTGGCCCATCCCCGCGCGCGAGCGGCGCGCCGGGGGGCACGCCGGCTTCGACCTTGGCGATGGTGGTGTCAGCGGAAATCAGTGCCGAACGGCTCGCGATATAGGCGGGATCGACCAGCCCGGCGACCGGCACGGCGACGAAATCAGCGTCGCCTGCATAAAGCTCACGGTCGGCATAGGCGAGGCGCTGGCTCTCGATGAACAGGTGCCAGAACTCTGGACTGTCCTGGCCCATCGCCGCAAGATCGAAGCGTTCGAGATGGCCGAGCATCTGCGCGACCGCGATCCCGCCCGAGGACGGCGGACCCATGCCGCAGACGCGGTAGACACGGTAACGTGCGCACACCGGCGCACGCTCCTTGGGCTGGTATGCGGTGACGTCGGCTGCGATCATCCGCCCGTCCTGCGGGGTCTCGCTAGCGACATAGGCCGCAAGCTCGGCTGCCGCCTTGCTGCCATACATCGCCTGTGGCCCCTCGGAAGCGAGCGCGCGGAAGGTGGCGGCAAGCTCCGGCACCTTCACTGTCGCCCCAACCGGCAACGGCTCGCCATCTGCGCCGAAGAACACGGCTTTGGAGGAAGCGGACTTATCGGCCCGGCCCTTGTTACCCTTGAGCGATTCGTAGAGCCGCCGGTTCATCACGAAACCGTCTTCGGCGAGCGCGATCGCGGGCGCGAACAGCTTGGCCCAAGGCAGCTTGCCATGTTCGGCATGGGCCTTGGCGGCCAGCGCGACATTCCCCGGCACTCCGACGCTGAGGCCGGAGAACACGCGCTGTTCGCGCCCGAGGACCTTGCCGCTTGCATCAAGGAAACGGGTCGGCGTGGCGGCGGCAGGCGCGGTTTCACGCCCGTCATAGGTCACCAGCGCACCGTCCGCCCCGTCAGCCCGCACCAAGAACCCGCCGCCGCCTATCCCTGAACTTTGCGGCTCGACCACGGTCAGCGCCAGCATCACAGCAATCGCCGCATCGACCGAGGAGCCGCCTTGTGCGAGGATCGCTTCGCCCGCAGCGGTCGC
Source organism: Porphyrobacter sp. (assembly GCA_021732945.1). Classification (GTDB taxonomy): domain Bacteria; phylum Pseudomonadota; class Alphaproteobacteria; order Sphingomonadales; family Sphingomonadaceae; genus Erythrobacter. The sequence continues at coordinate 3,684 of JAKFWB010000202.1, read as the reverse complement.
GCGCGGATCGGCGCTGCTGACTGCGCCGGGGAAAGCGACTGGGTATTCATCGGCGCGGAGCGGCGGGCCGCTCAGCGCATTGTCACCAGAGCTGACACAGCCACTAAGGGCGAGGGCAAAGGCGGCGAAAAGGGCAGGGAATAGACGCATGACTGCGATGCTATTCGCTTCCCACCGCTTCGGCAATGCTTGCAAAGCCATCGCGCCGCATCAGCGCTTCCAGCTTGCGCGCAATCTGTCCGCCAAGGCCCGGTCCCTCGTACACCATCGCCGAATAGAGCTGCACCAGGCTCGCGCCCGCGCGGATGCGTTCCCACGCGTGTTCGGCTGTGGCGATACCGCCCACGCCGACCAGCGGAATCGCGCCGCCGGTCGCCTTGCGGAAATCGCGCAGCCGCTCGGTGGCGAGGCTGCGCAACGGCGCGCCCGACAGGCCCCCGGTCTCGCCCGCATGATGCGATCGCAGCGCCGGGCGGCTGATCGTAGTGTTGGACACCACCAGCGCGCCCAGCTGCTTGTCGATTGCGATCCGGGCGATGGCGTCGATATCGGCGGGTTCAAGATCGGGCGCGACTTTCAGGAAAATCGGCGCGGTGCCGCCAACCTCGTCGCGCGCCGCGATCACCGCATCGATCAGCCCGGCCAGTGCGCCTTCGTCCTGCAAGGCGCGCAGCCCCGGAGTGTTGGGGCTGGAGACATTGACGCACAGATAGCTCGCAAACGGTGCCATCATTTTGGACAGCAGCGCATAATCGGCGACCCGATCCGCCGAATCCTTGTTGGCGCCAATATTCACCCCGACTATCCCGGGGCGACCCACCCGCGCCCGCAAGCGCGCCAGCGCCGCCGCGCCGCCTTCGTTGTTGAACCCCATGCGATTGATCACCGCTGCATCCTCCACCAACCGGAACAAGCGCGGTTGCGGGTTGCCCGCTTGCGGCAAGGGCGTGATCGAGCCGACTTCGGTGAAGCCAAATCCCAGGCGCAGCAAAGCATCGGGCACCTCGGCGTTCTTGTCAAAACCCGCAGCCACCCCGATCGGATTGGGAAAATCAAGGCCCGCCACCGTGATTGCCAGCGGCCCGGATGATGCATGCGAGGCGCGCACTGGCAGGGACCTCAGCCCGGCAATCGCAAGGCGGTGCCCGGTCTCTGGGTCGAGCGCAAACAGGGCGGGTCTCAGAATGCGGAACAACATCGCCCAGCGCCTATGTCAGCAGCCCTTCGCTGTCGAGCGGATCGCGCCCCAATAACGCAATTCTGTCACCTCTCAGTCTTCAAGAGAAAGCGGGTGTAACGCTACTGCAACAAGAGGATTTCGGGCGGTAATGATCATGCGATGCGACTTGTCGCTTGCATACAATCCCCCCAGCGATTCGCGCGATAGAGGACTTCTCGCGACCCGAAGGGCTCGGAGCAGCAATGCAAAGAGTTCCTCAACTCAGATGGGCGGCGTTCCTTGCGGGACGCCGCCTCTTTTTTTGACTGGTGGAACCAAAGTCGGATTGGGGTGTCTTGCGCCTATGGATGCGACCACATCGCCAACGCCCGTGCCAGAAGCCTTGTTTGGAGATGAGGCTGGCCTGACGTCGGCAGCGCTGATCACCATCGACTACATCGAACCCGCGCCGCAGCTATCCCCCTATGTCACCACACTCTATCATTTCCGGTGTGATGAGCCGCTGATCCGCGACATCCAGCCTGCGGCTATCGGGCAATTGTGCCTGTTTCCGCATGGCACGGGCGAAATGCTGTTTGCCGCGGGCCACCGTGACCCCAATCATTCGGTCGGCCTGTTGACCCCGCTGCCCCGAGCCACGCCGATCCTGGTCGAAGGGCCGTTTCACGCCTTCGGAGCTGCGCTGAGCCCGCTGGGCTGGGCGGCGCTGACCGGGCTTCACGCGGGCGATCATCGTGATCGGTTGCTTCCCGCCGCGTCGGTATTGGGCGAAGAGATCGCAGTGCTGGGCGAGCAACTGCTTGCCGCATACCGCAACAGAACCATGACAGGCAGCGAATGTGCGGTGGCGATCGGCGGCTATATCGAACAGCGGATGCGGCCCATCAATCCGCGCCACCTGCAACTGATCGGAACGGTGGGGCAGTGGCTGGGAGCCTCGTTCAATCCCGAGGTCGACGAACTGATCGGGGCTGCGGGCTATTCAGCGCGGCAGGTGCAGCGTCTGGTCGAGCAATATTTCGGCCTGACCCCGCGCGCGCTGGCCCGCAAATACCGCGCATTGCGGGCCGCTGCGCTGCTTTCCGCGCCGCATTTATCGATCGAAGATGAGGCTGCGTTGGCAGAAGCGTTCTTCGATCAATCGCATATGATCCGCGAAATCGTCCATTTTGTCGGTCGCACGCCGGTCCGGCTCAGCGATCAGACCACGCCCTATCTGGCGGAGATGATCGATCAGCGGAACTTGCGGGAATTGCAGTTGTAATCCGAACGATTCGCTCCTAATTCGGAAATCGGAACGATTCCGTCCGAATTGAGAACCGCTCGCAAATGCGCCTGTCCAACCTTGCCGATTATGCCGTCATCACGATGTGCCAGGCCGCCGTTCATTGCGGCGATGGCCGGGTGAGCGCGGCTGAATTGGCGGCGGAAACCGGGCTGCCGGTGCCGACCGTGCAGAAGCTGGTGTCGAAGCTGACAGCTGCTGGCCTGCTACGATCCGTGCGCGGGGCGCATGGCGGTTTGCAGTTGGGCCGCCCCGCCGCAGCGATTACCGTGGCGGATATTGTCGAGGCGATCGAAGGGCCGATTGCGCTGACGGCCTGCGTCGATCACATCGCCTGCGATTTTGAGACCGGGTGCAACATGCGCGCCCATTGGCCAATCATCAATGACGCGCTGCGCGGCGCGCTGGCGGGGATCACCCTCGCACAATTGCGCACCCCCCCGGTGGCCCGCGCGCTCCCAATTATCGAGGAAATCCCGGCATGACCGACCTTCAAACCCGCCCAGAAACCGATGTGGAAGCCCGCGAAGCTGCTGCCAAGGTCGCCGATTACGAGCATGGCTGGTCGTCCGACATCGAAACCGAATTCGCGCCCAAGGGCCTCACCGAAGACACGGTGCGGTTCATTTCCGCCAAGAAGAACGAGCCGGAATGGATGCTCGACTGGCGGCTGAAGGCCTTCCGCCTGTGGCAGACCATGGAAGAGCCCGATTGGGCCAAGGTCGGCTATCCCAAGATCGATTACCAAGACGCCTATTACTATGCCGCGCCCAAAAAGAAGATCGAACTCGACTCGCTCGACGATCTCGATCCCGAGATCAAGCGGATCTACGACAAGCTTGGCATTCCGCTGGGTGAGCAGGAAGTGCTGGCAGGCGTAAAGGGCGCAAAGAAGGTCGCGGTCGACGCGGTGTTTGACAGCGTCAGCGTCGCCACCAGCTTCCGCGCCGAATTGCTGCGCGCCGGCGTGATCTTCCTCTCGATCTCCGAGGCGATCCGCGAATATCCTGATCTGGTGAAGAAGTGGCTCGGCCGGATTGTGCCGGTGCGCGACAACTACTTCGCGGCGCTCAATTGCGCGGTCTTCTCCGACGGCACCTTTGTTTACGTGCCCGAAGGCGTGCGCTGCCCGATGGAGCTCAGCACCTATTTCCGCATCAATGCCGAAAACACCGGCCAGTTCGAACGCACCCTGATCATCGCCGAGAAGGGCAGCTAT
>JAKFWB010000354.1 GCA_021732945.1 Porphyrobacter sp. | reverse complement strand
TCTCCGCTACGAAACTCGGGATTGGCCTCAAGGAAAAACCGCACATGGCGATTTTTGCACTCTCGCGGGAGCGGATCGGCAATGTCGGGGTGCAGCCGCCCGCGTGGATCGGCAAAGCGGATGATGCCTGTCGCCGGGTCGAAAGCGCTCCCAAAGCGATCGGCGGCGACCGCGTTGCGCAGCGCAATCAGCTTGGGATTGTCGCTGCCATCGGTTGACGGGACATAGTCTAGCGCGAAAGCGGGCAGGTAGCGAAAGGTGCGATGGCCCTTGACGATCAGCAGCCAATACAGCGCGCTCGCCGAGCTGCGCGCCGCAGCCCTTCCGATTTCCCTAAGCCAAGCGCGAGCCAGTTCCTGCTCGCCCCAGAATGCCGGGTCGACAATCGTATCTCCGGAAAACACAATTTCGATATCGTGAGAGCCAAATGAGAAGGTGCTGTACGCTGCGGTGGTAAAGCCGATCACCGCGCTCCCGCTATGCAGCAGGATCGCCACATCCTTGTCGGCGAGATCAGCCTCGAACAATGCCAGGGAAACATCGCTGTAGTGACGCTCGAACAAGGAGAACATCTCTCTTCGCGTTGCCGATTCTATGGCTTGGGGAGCAATAGTGGTGGCCATGATCCGGCCATTGCCAAAGGTCGCGTCGTCCACAGGGTTCGTGTAAACAGTGTTGCGGAACCTGTCCACCTGCCAACCCCGGCACAATCATTGCGGCCCCGAAGGTAGAATGGCCAGCCCTGGATGTTTGGTCACCGACTCATTGTGTCGCAACCGTATCCTGATTGAGGCGAGTTGGACTGAGGCAAGGAAGTTGTCATCGCGCTTGTCGTATCGTGTGGCGACGGCCCGGAAATGTTTGAGTTTGTTGAAGAAGCGTTCGACGAGATTGCGATAGCGGTAGAGGAACGGGCTGAAAGCCGGGATGCGCTTTCGGTCCGGCATGGGTTTGACGCAGGCCCATGCGCCGCGCTGCAACGAAGTGACGCATGAGCGATGTCTCCTCACAGAGCATCCTGTATCATATGGTCCGCCTCCCGGACTGGCTGCCGCGTGACTCTCAAACGTGGCTTTCGAGTGCCCGCAGCCAAATCTTGCTGGCCGAGGAGCGATCAGGAAATTCCATGAATCGGCCTCATGCTGTGTATCGCCAACGCAATCAAAATCAGCGGCCGATGAATCTGGTTGGGCATAGCTTCCCTATCGTTCGCTTGCCTCGCCACTTTCAGAAATCCCTGGCATTTTCAAGACAACAACCTCGCCGGCGGCGCGCCGGATCGCATAGATGGTCCTTTCGCCACTCCGATCCCATGCCCAGGCCTGCCCTTCCAGTGGGGCTGCAACCGTCGCAATATGCTCCAGCACAGGGCCTTGCCCTGGGATCCGCAAAACATAGATTTCCGCTGCGTCGTGTCCCGTCACATAGAGCAGACCGTCTGCACCGAAGCTGCCACCGGAAATGCTGTTCGGCGCGAGCTTTTGCAGCACGCTATCGGGCAAGGCATAGCCGCCGACTTCGGCCCAGTCCTGGTTGAACAGCACCAGCTTGGTATCGCGATGGGTGCGCCCCAAGTGGCTGCGCGGCGGATCATAATTGGCGAACATCGCCCACCAGCGCCCCTGATGCCGCTCAACCCAGGTCAGCGACCCGCCACGCACCCCAAGCGGCACTGAGCGCAGGTGCTTCAGCGTTTGCGTGTCGAAAATCTCGACCGAGCTTGCCATCGGGGTTTGCGGATAATTGCTGTTGGCGCAGACCAGTTCGGTGCCATCGACGATGCAGCTGTTGATATGGCGGATGGCGATGCGATTCCCCACCCATTCTGCCACCTTCACCCCATCGGACTTGCGATATTTGCCGATCCGGCTGTTGGTCACAGCGTAGAAGTGATCGGCATCCACCGCCGCACCCTGCCGCGCTTCAGGCGCGGGCCAGCGCGCGATTGCGGTGGCCGGGGGAAGCTGGAGCAAGGCGGGTGCCACCGGCGCCGCGCGTTCCTGCGCGTGCACCGGCGCACCCAGCACCCCGATCAGCGCGAGCGCCGCCGCCCGCAGCATCAGAACACCACCGACGCGCCGACGCTGTATGCGCGCCCGAACTGCGCCGATTCCTGCAACAGGTCGCGGTTCGGCCCGGTCAGCTCAATGCGGCGGCTATTGGTGAGGTTTTCGCCCTCAACGAACAGATCGATGTTCGGCGTCACGCGGAAGCGCACCTGCGCATCCATCGTCCCGCGCCACCGCCAGAACTGATCCGCACCCGGGATTGTCTGATTGATCGTTTCGAGGAAGTTGCCGGTGTAATTGTAGGCGAGGCGCGCTTCGACCGGGCCGTTTTCGTAAAACACCGTCGCATTCCACGCCCAGCGCGGCTGGAAGAAGAAGCCGAGGCGGCGCGGGCCTGCTGTGGTCAACACGTCGAGATTGCTGTCAATGAAGGTGCCGTTGACGTTCACACCCAGCCCGTCAAACGGCTTGGGCAGGAAAGTCAGCGATTGTTGCACCGCCGCCTCGATCCCGAAGATTGTGGCCGATTGGGCATTGGTGGGCTGCGAGACGTCAACCTGTTCCAGCCCGCGACCCAGCCCCAGATCAAGAGTCTCGATTGAATTCAGCGTGAAAATCTCGTCCTTTATGTCCTTGTAGAACACGCCGATCGAAATCAGGCCGTCGTTGTTGGTGTAATACTCGGCTGAAAAATCGAGACCCAGCGCCTTGCGCGGCTGGAGATCGGGATTGCCGCGCGACAGGGTCGGCAATGTGCCGGTCACGATATTGAGCGTTTCGCGCGCGGTCACATCGCCGAAATTGGCGCGGCCGATGGTGTTGGTCCAGGCGGCGCGCAGCACCAGGTTTTCAGCCGCGTTCCAGCGCAGGTGAAGACTGGGCAGGATATTGTCGAAACCGCCATCCACCGTTGAAGGCGTGGTGACATTGCCGGCCACCCGCACCGAGGTTGAGCTGACGTCAGTGCGTTCATAACGCACCCCGCCCAGCACTTCCAGATCGCCAAGCGTCGCCTTGGCCTGCACGAAGCCGCCGTAAATGTCCTCGGTGACAGTGAAGTCGCCGTTCACATTGTTCTCGACGGCGGTGAACGCGCTGCGGTTGGCCTCGAAGAAAGCCAACGCCGCATCGCGGTCAATCGCCAGATCAAAGACCTTGCCGCCGATCACATCGAGCGGCTTACGCAAGAAAGCATCAGCGAGCGTGTAGGTGACGCCCGACCCGGCGGTGAGGGTGTAGGTGGTTTGGTTCTGATCGCGAAGGTGATCGGTGCGGCGGAAAATGCCGCCCGCCTTCAGCTCAATCTCGGTATTGCCGATGGCCCAATCATAGATGAGGTTGATCCGCCCCTCATAGATGTCCTGCGTGGTGGTGTTGAGCGATTCGTTACGGTTCAGGAACGGGTGCAGCGCAGGGTTGGCAAGGCTGGCCGGGGTGCGCGGCGTGAATTCGAAGAAGAAGTCCGAGGTATCATAGTCGAAGGCGAAGGCCGCACTGCTGGGCGAACGGAAGGTTTCGCTCCGCCCGACTTCCTGCCCCTGCGCGCCTGAATAAATCGCGTCGACATCAATCCGCAGCTGATCGCTCGCTTCGAAGCGGGCGTTATACTGGACGTTCCAGATTTCCTGAGTGGTGATCGGCAGGTTGAGGTTGATCACGTTGCGCGCGCTGGCGAAGGTGCCGGTGGTCGCCGTCTGGTTGGTAATGTTGCCGACCTGCTCCAGCCGGTTTTCATCACGCGTTTCATTGTCTTCGAACCGGTTAAAAGTGCCGAACAGGCGCATATAAAGCTGCGGGCTGGCTTCCCATTCCAGCGTCAGCGCGCCGCCGATACGTTCGCGCACGTTGTTATAGAGGAACAGGCGTTCCTGCACCGGCACTGGAATGCCGTTACCCTGCCCAAGGTTCACCGGCGCGCCCGCAGCCGTGTATTCGCGAAAACTCGGGGTGGCGTTTTCGAACTGGGTGATGTCATAATTGCGCACCGAATAATTGACCTGGCCGACCACGCCGAACTGGCCATCGGGGCCAAAGCGGGTTCCGGCCTGCGCATTGGCGCGCCAGCTGATGCGTTCGTCGGCGACGTCTTTCGATTGCTCGATGCCGGTATAGGCGGCGGTGGCGTTGAAGAACGGCCCGTCGCTGTCAAAGGCGCTGCGAGTGACAATGTTGATGATCCCGCCGATGGCATTGGGATCCAGTTCCGGGGTGATGGTCTTGAACACCTCAAGCCGCTGCGCGAAATTGGCGGGCACGGTATCGAGCGGCACGGTGCGCGAGCCGCCATTGTCAGCCGAACCGACGATGGCGCCGTTCACCTGGGTCCGGTTGTAGGTCGGCGGCAACCCGCGGATCGAAGGAAAGCGCGGCTCGTTCTGGTCGTTCTGCACCGAGATGCCGGGAATCCGGCGCAGCGCGGCGGCAGTGTTCTGATCGGGCAGGCGGCCGATATCGTCGGAGACGATCAGGTCGGAGACGATGAAGGCTTCGCGCTTGGCGCGCACTGCTTCGACTTCACCCTTGCGGAAGCCGGTGACGACAATGTCTTCGCCGTTCTGCGGTTCGGTGGGGCCTGCCTGCTCATCAGCCTGCGTTGATTTCTGGTCGTTGGCGACCTGCGCCGAAACGGGCTCAAATGCGAGGACGGAAACCCCCAGCAACCAGACGTATTTAACCATGAAGCACCCCCTGTACCGCCGCTCACACAACGCGGCGATGTCGGCGGTTAGTGGCGGTTTGTGTCCGGGCAGTTTCCGGCGGGGGTCAGATCGGAGACAGGTGATGTTTTTGAGCCCGAACGCTGGCGCGGTTCATGCAGGAAAGTTCATTCGGCAGTCCATGATGACGCCTTCTCCCCAAGAATTTCCCTATAGCGGCGAGGCAATTTGGGGTGAATATTCCTGAGAGTGCCACATTGCCAACGGCAGCCCGAGCGCGAAAGTTGATGAACAATGACCAGTATCCACCTGCGGGTGAGGCAGCGTCAGCGTCACACCAGTTTTGGCAATTGGCGGACGCCAACAGGCTTGGAACTGATCAAATTCTAGAGCGCTTTCCGGAGCCGGCGGGATAATTGGCGCATTCATTGCACTTTTTGAACTGCTGGCGGGACATAATCCTGCGTGATCAGGCGATCACCTGGCAGGTAGGCGCGCAGGAACAGACTGAAATGCCCCTTGGGCACGGGCAGCCAATTCGATCGCAATTGCGGCTCGGGTGCGTCAGCTTGGATGTAGAAGGTCACTCCGCCATTGGCATCATATTCCAACCCCTGATCAAGACTGCCGAACCCGTATCGATTGTGCCTGCGCAATGTGGGCGGGCGATAATGCTACGCCAATCGCAAGCACCGCAGTTGCCAAAACCTTTTTCCAGTTCATCCTGTGCCTCATCGGTTGGATCGAAGCCATCGGCTTTCTCGATCGGACGCTTGACTGAGGATAGCT
>JAKFWB010000532.1 GCA_021732945.1 Porphyrobacter sp. | reverse complement strand
GGCGACCAACCGCTTCAACAACCGCACCGGGAAATTGTCGATCGTCTCCCAGCCCAGATCTTCGAGCACGGCCAGCGCGGTGGATTTGCCTGCGCCGGAAAGGCCGGTCACCAGCAGCAGCTGCTGCTTTGGCGGGGCATGCGTGGCAGGTGGGGGCGCTTTGGTCATGGCGCGGTATCTTGCGCGGTTGCGCCGGAAAGGGAAGCGCCATTGAGCGGCAGGCCGTGCAGGGCCAGAGCCGTGCGCGCTCGGGCGGCCTGAGCGATGGAGCCGGGATCGAAGGCCAGCACCGGCACGGCCACACCGGCAATGCTGCGCATGGGGAGGGGGCCGGGCAGCCGTTCTGGTAAGGGACCGCCCAGCGTCAGGATCAGCGCAACCGGCGTGGGCGGGGCCAGCGGCAGGCGGATCAGGCCCACCCCGCGCACTTCGAGCAGCCCGGCGATATTGGGAGGCTGGCTGGCCATCAGCCGGTCACCTTCAACCTTGACCGTCACCGCATCATCGCCGATCAGCTGCGCCCCGCCATCGATCAGCGCCAGCACGAGGCTGGATTTGCCCGCGCCCGGATCCCCCTCGATCAGCAATGCGCGGTCATCAATCGCGACCGCGCTGGCCTGCATCACCAGCGGGGTGGCGGAATCGCTCATGCCGCTGACGGTAAGGTCAAGCGCAGGCACGCACCGGGCGTGCCATCGGGTCGGGCTTCGGCGGTCAGCGTGCCATCATGTGCCTCGGCAATCGCGCGGCCGATGGCGAGGCCAAGGCCGGAGTGGTTGCCGAAGCTTTCGCCCTCGGGCCGATCGGAATGGAACCGCCGGAACACATCTTCGCGCCGTTCGGGGGCAATGCCGGGGCCATGATCGCAGACCTCGGTGATGACCTGCCGTTCGGTCCGGCGGATCGTCACGCTGACCGCGCCATCAGGCGGCGAGAAGGATACGGCATTGTCGATCAGGTTTTCGGCGACCCGTTCCAGCTGCACCGGCACGCCCATCACCTGCGCGCCGCGACTTACATTCAGCTCGATTGTCCGCCCGCCATTCATCGCCCGTTCTTCGCGGCTGCGGATCAGGTTTGCAAACAGATCGGCCAGATCGACCCGTTCCAGCGTCGCACGGCTGATTTCGGCATCGACGCGGCTGGCGGCAGCGATTTCGGTGACGAGCCGGTCAATCCGGCGGACATCATGCGCGGCAATGGCGATCAATTCCTGCCGCAGGGCAGGATCGTCCACGCGCGGCAAGGTATCCACCGCGCTGCGCAGCGAGGCGAGCGGGTTCTTGATCTCATGCGCCACGTCTGCGGCAAAGCTGTCCACAGCGTCGATCCGCTGGCGCAGCGCCCCGGTCATGTCTGAGACCGCGCGGGCCAGCAGGCCGATTTCGTCGCTGCGCTGCGGCAGGCGCGGCACTTCCACTTCGCGGTCACGCCCCTGCCGCACCCGCACCGCCGCCTTGGCCAGCAGCCGCAGTGGGGTGACGATGGTGCGCGCCAGAAACAGCGACAGCAGCGCCGATGCACCCATCACCAGCAGCATCGCGAAAAACAGGGTGGAACGCGCCGCACGCACGCTTTCGGTAATGTCGACCGCGTTGCGCACGGTCAGCAGGGTTGCGCCCTGCAAGCCGACCGGGGCCGCCGCCGTGATCACCGGTGTGCCATCGCGCCAATCATACAGCCGCACCTGCGACAGGCCGAGTTCCCGCGCGCGGGCGAGTTCGGGCCAGGCATCAGCCTCTTGCGCGTCTGGCTCGGTATAATCCTGCACCGGCTCGGCGCTGACAATCGTGTCCACCGTGCGATCCAGCCAGCGGGCAAATTGCTGTTCCCAATCATCATCGCTGATGTCGTTGAACCGGAACGCCGGAGCGGCGAGCACGAAACTGTCTGCCGTCAATCGCCCGTCGGCATCGAACATGCGCAGCCGCATGCGCTGTTCCTTGCCGATCTGCACCAGCAGCGCTTCTTGCCGTTCGCGCGTCGCTCCGGCCAGCGCTTCGGCCGTGATCTGGGCCTCGATTCGGGCGAGTTTGAAGCGTTCATTGATTAGCTGGGTGCGATAGCCATCCAGATAGAACAATCCCCCGCCCATGATCAGCAGCGGCATGATGTTCACCGCCAGAATCCGGCCCGTGAGCGCAAACCGCCCGGTCGCAGTCAAGCGTTCGCCGCCCGCCCCGGCGCGCTTGCCATCAGCCATCGGTGAAGCTGTAGCCCGCGCCGTACAGGGTATCGATGGCGTCAAAGGCGGTATCGACCGCCTTGAACTTGCGCCGCATCCGCTTGATATGGCTATCGACGGTGCGATCATCGACGAACACATCGTCTGGATAGGCGGCATCCATCAACTGATTGCGGCTTTTGATCACACCGGGCCGCATGGCGAGCGCTTCCAGGATCAGGAATTCGGTCACGGTCAGGCTGACAGGCTTGTCATCCCACATCACCTGATGGCGCGCCGGGTCCATGAACAGACGGCCCCGGCTGAGATGCGGCGGGGCAGGCTCGGGCAGGCTGGCCGGATTGCCGCTGATCAGCAGCGGTTCGGCCCGGCGCAAGATGGCGCGAATCCGCGCGATCAGCAGGCGCAGACTGAACGGCTTGGCGATGTAATCATCCGCGCCCTGTTGCAGCCCTGCTTCTTCATCGCTTTCATCATCCTTGCTGGTGAGGAAGATAACCGGCAGCGGCGAATGGACGCGCAGCCGTTGCAACAGCTCCATTCCGTCCATCTTGGGCATCTTGATGTCGAACACGGCGAGATCGGGCGGGTTGTCGATCAGCGCTTTCAGCGCAGTCTCACCATCGGAATAGAGCCGCGTGGCAAAGCCTTCGGATTGCAGCGCGATGGAAACGGTGGTGAGGATGTTGCGATCATCATCCACCAGCGCAATCTGCAACTTGCGGTCATCGCCGCGCGGAGTGGTGCCGGCGGGGACGGGTGGGTCGTCCAGATGGCTGGTGGTGCTGTCGGACATGGTGCAACATCGGTAGCGCCATCGCGCGGCAGAAACAATCGCTCGCACACGCCCGCAAAGCCACAGTTTGCCGCGCCACATTTTTGCTATCCCGGCCCAATTTGACGTAAGGTAACGTGCCAATTAAGGCGCGCCGCAGGGATCAACCGGTTTGCCCGGTCAAACTCCGCCCATGGTTGCATACGTATGCGCAAGTGCTACGGAACAAGACCGAATGGTGCGGGGATTCGCTGGCGCACGCCGTGTGGTTCCTCCGATCATCACCTTGCTGCTTCGTCCAGGAGATATGACGTTGACCACGCTCGCAACCCCGCTGGCCGCTCAAAATCTGGCCACCCGCGCTGCCATCCACGCCAACCTCGGCACTGCTGCGCTGGTGGAGCACGCGATTTCCAAGGGTGAGGGCAAGCTGACCAAGCATGGCGCGCTGCTGGTCGATACCGGCCGCTTCACCGGGCGCAGCGTGAAGGACAAGTTTATCGTCCGCGACGATGCGACCGAAGACACGATCAACTGGGGCCCGATCAACCAGCCGATGAGCCCCGAGCATTTCGCCGCGCTGAAGGCCGATTTCCTCGCCGCGCTGGAAGGCCAGGATGAGCTCTACGTTGCCGATCTGTTCGGCGGATCTCAGCCGGAATACCGCGTCAACGTGCGCGTCATCACACAGATGGCGTGGCACAGCCTGTTCGTGCGCACACTGCTGGTGCGCCCCACGGCGGAGGAAGTCGCCAGCTTCATCCCCGAATACACCATCATCAACCTGCCGAGCTTCAAGGCTGACCCCGAACGCCACGGCTGCCGCAGCGATACGGTGATCGCGGTGAGCTTCACCGAAAAGCTGATCCTGATCGGCAACACCGAATATTCGGGTGAGATGAAGAAGGGCGTGTTCGGCCTGCTCAACTACCTCCTGCCCGCGCAGGGCGTGATGCCGATGCATTGCAGCGCCAATATCGGCGCGGACGGCAAGAGCGCGATCTTCTTCGGCCTGTCGGGCACCGGCAAGACCACGCTCTCCGCCGACGCCAGCCGCACGCTGATCGGCGATGACGAGCATGGCTGGTCTGACACTGCGGTCTTCAACTTCGAAGGCGGCTGCTACGCCAAGATGATCAACCTCTCGGCCGAAGGCGAGCCCGAGATCTTCGCCACGACGCAGATGTTCGGCACGATCCTCGAAAACGTGACGATGGACGAAGCCACGCGCGAGCTTGACTTCACCGACGGCAGCAAGACCGAGAACACCCGCGGTGCTTACCCCATCGAGTTCATCCCCAACACGAGCGAGAAGAACCTCGGCCCGGCGCCGTCGAACGTCATCATGCTGACCGCCGATGCCTTCGGCGTGCTGCCTCCGATCGCGCGGCTGACCGCGGATCAGGCGATGTATTACTTCCTCTCGGGCTACACCGCCAAGGTTGCTGGGACCGAGATCGGCGTGACCGAGCCGGAAGCCACCTTCAGCACCTGTTTCGGCGCGGCCTTCATGCCGCGCCACCCGAGCGTTTATGGCAACCTCCTCAAGGAGCGAATCGCCAAGGGCGGCGCGCAATGCTGGCTCGTCAACACCGGCTGGACCGGCGGCAAATATGGCACCGGCAGCCGCATGCCGATCAAGGCGACCCGCGCGCTGCTGAACGCCGTGCTCGATGGCAAGATGGACTCGGTCGAGTTCCGCAAGGATCCGAACTTCGGCTTCGATGTGCCGGTCTTCGTGCCTGCGCTGGCCGAAGCGGGGCTGGATCAGACGATCCTCGACCCGCGCAGCACCTGGGCTGACGTCGCTGAATATGACGCGACCGCGCAGAAGCTGGTGCAACTGTTCATCGCCAATTTTGCGCAGTTTGAAGCGCATGTCGATCAGGGAGTACTGCAAGCCGCCCCCGCTCTGGTCGCGGCCTGACGGACTCGCGTGTTGCGCCATGATGGCGTAACATGGCTGTTGGAGTATGAAGCTCCACCAGCCAAGGGATAGTAGCATGAGCATTCTCGACGGGATTTTGAAGAACATCGGCGGCGCGCCGGATGATGTGGTCAATCTGGCCAAGCAGGTTGGGCTTGACCCGGCGATGGTTGAAAAGGCCATCGGCGCGCTTGGCATGACCCACCAGATGGACGGTGACACCGTTGAGCTGGCAGCGGAAAAGACCGGGCTTGCGCCCGATGTCCTTCAGAAGATCGTCGGCGCGATTGGCGGCGAAGGTTCGCTCACCAACTTCGCTTCGATGATCGACAAGGATGGCGACGGCAATCCGGTCAACGACCTGATGGGTATGGCCAAGGGTCTGTTCGGCAAAAATTAAACCATTCCCGCGCCGGGCCAGCAGAACGCTCCCGGCGCGGGCATGCAAAACATCACCGTGAAGGAGTGGCCATGAGCCTGGGACAGATGCTTCAGCAGACGGGCGCGATTGCGGCCATGGCCAAAGAGCTGGGGATTGACGAGAAAACCGCAACAACTGCGGCTGGCGCGCTGCTGC
>JAKFWB010000010.1 GCA_021732945.1 Porphyrobacter sp. | reverse complement strand
GACTGCTCCGGCCCTGTCACGGATTGCGGCAGCGGCGGCGCTCGGCCTGCCCTTTCCTGAGGATTGTGCGGCAGCGGGGCTTGATTTCGAGACCTTCTCGCCAGTGCGAATGGGCGCTTAACTCCCCTCCCCTGAAGGGGAGGGGAGAAGGCCTCACTCTAAAACCGCCGCATCACCCGCCGCGCCAGCGCAGGCGAAAGCGAATAGACCGCGCGCAAAACCTTCACCATGCCGACATTCGCCTCTTCCCGCCCGCCTTCGAGCGCAGCAATAATCTGGCGCGCGCATTCTTCGGGCGGCATCTTGCTGGTCTGGCGGTCGGCGGTCATCTGGGTGTCTACCACCGGCGGCAGGGCCTCGATCACCAGGATCGGCTCGCCCGCCAGCTGGCTCCGCAAGGCCATGGTGTAGCTGCGAAGCCCCGCCTTGCTCGCGCAATAGACCGAGCTTGCCGTGTTGGGAGCAATCGCAAGGCCGCTGGTGACGTTGATGATCGCCGCCTGTGGACGCGCGCGAAGACCCGGCAGCAGCGCGGTGATCAGCCGGATCGGTGCGGACAGATTGGCATAGAGACACCCGTCGGCGGCATCCGGATCGGGCAGCCGATCACGCACATCATGCGCCACGCCCAGCCCGGCATTGTTGATCAGGATATCGATGGGCCGCTCGCCCAAGGCGGCGACCAGCGCATCAACCCCGGCGGCGTGCGAAAGATCGGCGGCGAGCGCCTCGAAACCCTCGGCCTCCATCGCCGCCAGCCGAGCGGGATCGCGCCCGGTGAGGACAACGACCGCACCCTTGGCCTTGAGCTGGCGTGCAATCTCCCGCCCGATGCCGGCGCTGCCCCCGGTCAGCAGCACAGTTTTGGCGTTTATATCCATCAGAGGTCCCCTGGCTCGCGCCGCTTCACTTAAACAGCACCAGCTCTTCCGCCATTGTCGGGTGGATCGCAACCGTGGCATCGAAATCGGCCTTGGTCAGCTTGGCCTTCACTGCGATGGCAGCCGCCTGCATGATCTCGGCCGCTTCGGGGCCAATCATGTGGATGCCGACGATCCGGTCATTCGCGGCATCGACGATCATCTTGTAAAGGCTGCGCTCGTTGCGCCCGGCGACGACATTCTTCATCGGGCGGAAATCGGATTGGTAGACGCGGATATTGCCAAGCTTATTGCGCGCCTCGCCCTCGGTCATGCCGACAGCGGCGATGGGCGGGTGGCTGAACACCGCGCTTGGCACGCAGGAATGGTCAACCGCATAGGGCTCGCCCGGGCCGAACACCGAATCGGCAAAGGCCTGCCCTTCGCGGATTGCCACCGGGGTCAGCTGCACCCGGTCGGTCACATCGCCCACGGCATAGACATAGTCGACATTGGTACGGCTGAAGGCGTCTACCACGATCTCGCCCTTCTTGCCGGTTTCGACGCCGATGGTTTCCAGTCCCAGCCCTTCGATATTGGGGGTGCGGCCTGTGGCGAACATCACCGCATCGAATTCGCGCGGATCGTGCCCGGTCAGCTTGACCAGCAAAGTGCCATCCTCCCGCTTTTCGATCTGCTCGAACTCGGTCATGAACAGGAACTCGATCCCCTTGACCATCGAGATTTGCAGCAACCGGTCGCGCAAGCTTGCATCATAGCTGCGCAGAATCGTGTCGGAGCGGTTGGCAATCGTCACCTTTGCGCCGAATTCGTTGAAAATGCCCGCGAACTCATTGGCGATATAGCCCCCGCCCGCGATCAGGATGCGGCGCGGGATCGCGTCGAGATGAAACGCCTCGTTCGAGGTGATGACATGCTCGCTACCGGGAAACTCGGGCACCAGCGGGCGCGCGCCGGTTGCGATCAGGATATGGCCTGCAGTGACAACCTTGCCGCTCGCCAGCGTGATCTCGTGATCGCCGGTGATGGTCGCGCGTTCGTGGAACACGGTGACATTGTGGTTTGCCAGCGTCTCACCATACAGCCCTTCAAGCCGGGAGACGTCCTTCTGCACGTGATCGCGCAGCGCAATCCAGTCAAAGCTCTTGCCGGTGACAGTCCAGCCGAAATGCTGCGCATCGACCAGATCCTCAGCGAAATGCGCGCCGTAGACGAGCATTTTCTTGGGCACGCAGCCACGGATCACGCAAGTGCCGCCGACGCGGTATTCTTCGGCTACGGCGACGCGCGCGCCATGCGCAGCGGCGACTCGACTAGCGCGCACCCCGCCTGAACCGGCACCGATGGTGAAGAGATCATAGTCGTATTGGTCAGCCATTGCCGCGCTCCCGGTTGAGACGCAGCGCATATGGGCGAAGGCCCCGATGGCGGCAACCATCGGGGCTCGAAATGCAGTATTTAAGACAAAAGCAGAAAAGGCCGCGCGGGCTCAGCCTTGCGCGGCGCGGGGACGGCCGCCGCCGCCGGAGCGACCGCGACCACCGCGGCCGCGATTACCACCACCACCGGGACGGCGATCACCGCCACTCCCGCCGCCATGATTAGCGCCGCCGGGCTTGGAGCCAAAGGCGCGGCGATCGCCTTCAGGACGACGCTCCCCCTCGGGACGGCGTTCACCCTGCGGGCGACGCTCACCCTCAGCGCGGCGTTCGCCTTGCTGCGGACGGCGTTCGCCACGATTCTCACCCTGCGGCTTGCGCTCGCCCTGCGGACGCTGGCCAATCGGGCGCGGATTAACGCGCTTCATCGGCACGCGCGCGGCCGGCTTGGTCGGGCCTTCACCTTCGACCACCGCACGGAAATTGTCGGGCAGCGCGAGGCGATCCAGCTCAGCGCCGGTGACCTTGCGGATATCCTTCAGGTAAGCGCGTTCATCCTCCGCACAGAAGGCAATCGCCACCCCGTCCTTGCCCGCCCGCGCAGTGCGGCCGATGCGGTGGACATATTGCTCGGGCACGTTGGGCAGCTCGTAATTGATCACGTGGCTCACGCCCGGAATGTCGATCCCGCGCGCGGCGACATCGGTCGCGATCAGCACAGGCACGCGGGCCTTGCGGAATTCATCGAGCGCGCGCTGACGCTGCGGCTGCGACTTGTTGCCGTGGATCGCGTTGGCCGGGATTCCCGCCTGCTCCAGCTTTTTCACCACCCGGTCCGCACCGTGCTTGGTACGGGTGAAGATCAGCACGCGTTCGATGGTGCCCGGCACATCGTGACGGCCCTTGAGGATCATTTCGAGCAAGCTCAGCTTCTCGTCCTGCTGCACCATGAACAGGTACTGGTCGATCCGCTCGGCCGTGGTGCTTTGCGGGGTGACCGAGACCTGCACCGGATTGTTGCAGAAGCCGCTCACCAGCTCCTTGATCGCCTTGGGCATGGTCGCGCTGAAGAACAGCGTCTGGCGATCCTTGGGCGTAATGTCGCGGATCTTGCGGAGCGCGTGGATGAAACCGAGATCGAGCATCTGGTCGGCTTCGTCGAGCACCAGAACTTCGATTCCATTGAGGTTCAATGCCTTCTGATCGATCAGATCGAGCAGGCGGCCCGGCGTGGCGACCAGAATGTCAGCGCCGCGGTGCAGCTTGTTGCGATCCTTGCCAACGCTCGTGCCGCCAACGATGCATTGCACTTTGAGGCCCGCGAGCGCGCCATAATCCTTGGCGCTATCGGCGATCTGCACCGCCAATTCGCGGGTCGGGGCCAGCACCAGCATCCGGCAGGACTTGAACGGGATCGGCTTGTCGGATTCGCGCAGCCGATCAATGCTCGGGAGCATGAAGGCGGCGGTCTTGCCCGTGCCGGTCTGGGCGATGCCGAGGAGGTCACGGCCCTTAAGCACGGCGGGGATCGCCTGTTCCTGGATCGGGGTAGGAGTATTGTAACCCTTCATGTCAAGGGCCTGGAGCACGGGCTGCGACAGCCCGAGGTCAGCAAAAGTCGTCATATAAAAAAGCTCGCAAATAGTCTGCGACGCGCGCTGGGCTGCCCAAACGCCATGCGTTATCGGGCACGCCACGCGCGGCGCGGGGGTTGAAACCGCCCGCGTGAAAAGGGAAGTCTTGGAGAAAAACCGAGGCGCGGCCGGGGCGGATGCTTTTAGAATTCCGCCGCTTCACGCATGGCTAGCGCGCTTCGATGGGCGCCAGATGGGCGCTCATCACGCAAATGTCAAAGGATTAACGGTCCGCCTGGAAGAAAGACCACATCTGCACTTCGCCCGTGTAGGTGCCGGACACAGGGTTGCCCGCCGCATCAACCGCTGGGCTGAGCTTGGCATTGCGCATCAAAGACTTGCACAATTCCTTATTGACGAACTGGCTGCGGAAGGTGCGCGACAGCTTGCAATCGGTCGCCTTGCCTTCCGGGCTGACCGTGAGAGTGTAACCGAGTTTCTGGGTCAGCAGGCCCAACTGGGTCGCGCGATCAAAGAACTCTTCATAGTCAAATTCCACCAACGTGGCCGCGCGGGTGCCATTGGCCGGGCTGACAGAAGATTGCGCAAGATCGACTATGCCTTCAGCGGTATTGGCGGAAAGCGCGATCGGCGTAGCACTGGCCGCCAGAAGGGCGCATCCGGCAAAGGCGAACGGAATTGAATTTTTGAACATCAGACGACCCTTTCACACTGCGATGCGATCAAGCTATCAAAAATCCGTCACCTGTCACTCTTTTTCGCGCATTTCCAGAAAGTTGAGCCGCCCTTCATAGGTGCCGACCACCGCTGCGCCGGTCGCATCCTGCGCCGGTTCAAAGCTGTGATGCTTCAACAATACCTGGCACAGCTTTTCGTTGACGTAGCTCATGCGGAACTTCTCGGTCAGGGCGCAATCGGTCGCGTTGCCTTCGGCATCGACCTTCAAGGTGTAACCCACCTCCCCGCGCCACACCCGCAAGCGCGAGGATTCCTTCAGGAACTCGCGGTCGCCGCTGAATTCCACCAACCGCGCCGGTTTGACCTTCGACCGCGCCGTTCCGTCATTCTGGGCTTGATCCTCCGCAGAGGCGGGAAACGAAACCACACCAAGAGTAGCGATGGCGGACAGAAGGGTCGCAAATTTCATGAAGGGTGCTGCCTGGCTGGAGAGGATGGAGCGGAAAGGGGCCGCCACATGTCTTCCACAATACGCAAATCACCGCCGCGTGCAATTCGAACGTGACGAGCGGCGCGAATCAGTCAATTCTTACAGCTGTTGGCTCGTTAACGATACTCATGTAACAATATTACGAAATTTTGAAATGTTGACGGGAAATAAGAATGTTCCACAACGCAATCACTCGCGCAGGGTGTGGCGATTCGGCATCAGCCGCACTTCACCCCAACCCAGCCGCCGCCATCAGCGCCCGCGTGCTCGGATCAAACTCCCCCTCGCCCGATTCGATCTGCTTCGCGATCGCCTTGCCCAGTTCCACGCCGAATTGGTCAAAGGGATTGATCCCCATCAGCACCGCGTTGGCAAAAGTGCGTTGTTCATGGAACGCTATCAGCGCGCCAAGCGTCGCCGCGTCGCAATCGTCGAGCAGGAAGGTGGTTGACGGG